>JAFQJY010000014.1 GCA_017414845.1 Alphaproteobacteria bacterium
ACCAAACGGAAGCGCAGCCACAGCCCGTTACGGACACAGAAAGAAAGTATGTGTACGGGGCACAAACATTCGGACGTTTTTTTACCAACACGACACTCGGTCTGTTCGGTCTGTTTGATGTTGCGACGAAACTGGATATAGAAGCCCCTCAAAAAGATTTCGGACAAACGCTTTATGTTTGGGGAATAAAACAGGGTGGTCCTTATTTGGTTCTGCCGTTTTTAGGTCCCTCTAATATGCGTGATGCCGTCGGGATGGGTATCAATTTCTTTATTGATCCGCTTGATTGGACACTACCGAAATCCGAAAAGCATCTCCTTTGGTGGCGCTATGCTTTTTGGGGCATTTCCGTTATGGATAAATCAACAGACCTGCTTTCTAATATAGAGAAATCGTCCGTTGACCCCTATACGGCACTTAAAACAATGTCAGAACAAAATCGTGAGGCTTTTTTATCTCCTCAAAAGAAAGAAAACGCCTATGATTTTGCATTTGATTTTGATGACGAAGACGAATAACTGAAAGGAAAAAAACAATGAAAAAAACACTTCTGCTTTTCTTAGGACTTTTTTTAACATCACTCCCTGCCAAGGCTGTTGATACAAAGGCCATCAATTTTGTAGAAAAACTTGCAAATACCATTATTACGGATGTTTTGAAATCTACGGACACGACTGAGAAAAAAACAGAACGGTTTGAAAAACATTTTTTAGAAGCACTTGACACCCAAAGTATCGGCAAATTCGTTTTGGGACGTTATTGGCGAACAGCGTCGCATACGGAACGTGAGCAGTTTTTAGATGCCTTTACGGATATGGCACTTAAAAGTTGGGCTGATAAATTTGATATGTATAACGGGCAGGAAATTATTTTCATTGACGCACGACCTGCCGAGGGAGAAAATCAGGTTTATGTCAACAGTCAAATCAAAAACGACCCTAATCCCGTAGAGGTTATTTGGCGTGTCAGAAACAAAAACGGTACTTATAAAATTGTTGACATTATCATTGAAGGGGTCAGTATGGTTTTAAGTTATCGGAATGAATATACGGCTTATCTTCAAAACCATTCACTGTCGGAATTGACAGAGCGATTGAAAGCACAAGCCTCTTCTTTCGGAAAGAAAAATTAAATTCGGGAAAGCAAGTCCAAAGCGCCCTGTAAGATATAAGCGGCAGCCGTTTTATCCATCAGGGCTTTTTGTCTGTTCCGACTTAAATCCATTTGTTCTACGAACACCCGAGAAACGGCAGACGATGACCATCTTTCATCCCAAAAGAGAACAGGCAACCCATATCTTTTTTCCAATTTTGAAACCCATTTACGTGTCAGTTCGGCTTGCGAGCCTTCCTGTCCGTTCATCTGTCGGGGAAGTCCGACGACGAAACCGGAAACTGTTCGTTCCTTCATTATTTTATCTAACTCATCAAAAGAAGATATGATTTTAAGAGGCGTAGCAATCATCCATCCCATATCCGACACGGCAACACCGATTCGTTTGATACCATAATCTATTCCGAGAAGATTGGTAAACGGAATCAGTTTTTTTTTGAAAGATTCTGGCGAAAGGTCTTGTATTTCCATTTTGTTTTCTTTAAAATAATGACACTTTAATTTTTGTATACGGAAAGAGAGTAAAATGCAAGATAAAAATATCGTTATGACATCCGACCACGCCGGCGCTACACTGAAACAGACAATTGCAAAGGAACTTGAAAAACAAGGATATAATGTTCTTGTCTTGGGTCCTGTAAATGAGGAAGATAAAGCCGACTATCCCGATATGGCAAAAGAAGGGGCTTTAAAAATTAAAGACGGAACGGCCTCTCGTGGTATTTTTATCTGTGGGAGCGGAATCGGTATCAGCATAGCCGCAAACAGATTTCCGTTTATTCGGGCTGCACTTGTTTATGAGAAAACAGGGGCAGAAATGTGCCGTCGTCACAATGATGCCAACGTTCTTTGTCTTGGCGAACGTATGACAGACGAAGAAACGGCGCTGATGTGTGTCCATACTTTTTTAAACACCCCGTTTGAAGGGGGGCGACACGCTTGCCGTGTGGCTAAACTGGGAGAATAAAAATGACTTGTCAATGTAATAAACCAACTGATTTGGAACCGTTCTTTAACGCCTCACTTAAAGAGAGAGATGCTGATGTTGCACGTATTTTGCAAAAAGAACTTTGGCGACAACAAGACCATATTGAACTGATTGCGTCTGAAAACATTGTATCAGAGGCTGTCTTGGAAGCACAAGGCTCCGTTTTAACCAATAAATATGCCGAAGGGTACAGCGCCCACAGATATTATCACGGCTGTGAACATATTGATGAAATAGAAACGCTGGCCATTGAACGTGTTAAAGAATTATTCGGGTGTGAATTTGCTAATGTTCAACCTCATTCCGGAAGTCAGGCCAATGCCTCCGTTTATATGGCACTCCTTCAAGTCGGCGACACTATCCTCGGGATGTCGTTGGATGCCGGCGGACATTTAACACACGGTGCCAAAGTTTCTTCTTCCGGCAAATACTATAACGCTGTCGGCTATGGCGTCAATGATGACGGTATTATTGACTATGATGCCGTTGAAGCGCTTGCCAAAGAACACCAACCGAAATTGATTGTTGCCGGTGGTTCTGCTTACGCACCACAGATTGATTTTAAACGGTTCCGTCAAATTGCTGACAGTGTCGGCGCTTATTTAATGGTAGATATGGCACACTTTGCAGGTCTGGTTGCCGGTGGTATGTATCCTAATCCTTTGGCGTATGCCGACGTTGTCACATCAACGACCCATAAAACACTGAGAGGTCCTCGTGGCGGTCTTGTTTTGACGAACAATCCGGAAATTGCAAAGAAAATCAATTCTGCTGTTTTTCCGGGGTTACAGGGCGGTCCGTTAGAACACGTCATTGCCGGAAAGGCCGTTGCTTTCGGTGAGGCT
>JAFQJY010000164.1 GCA_017414845.1 Alphaproteobacteria bacterium
CGTGAGAGATACCATCTACCGTAATTGTTTTGAGCCCAAGATAACGTCCGATACCGTGAGCAATATGAACGACCAAATCTCCTTCGGCAAGGGTTGAAATATCTTCTATGAAATTTTCTTTGCTTTTTTTGTAACGAGAGGGTTTGTTTAAACGTTCGCCTAAAATATCCGTTTCAGAAAAAAGAGTAAAAGAGGGGGATTTAAACCCTTTTTCGGCTTCCAAAATGAGGATGGAGGGTGTCTTTGACAGAGCTTCATTTAGGTTTTGAGCGATATGTAAAAGAATATGTCTTTCTTTTAAAAGATTGAAAATACGTTCTAAACTTGATTTGGAAAAAACTGCGATAACGATTTTTTCTTTACTGCTGTCTATATATTCAGCCAGTGCGTTAAAGACATCTTTCCCCGCAGGAAGACCTGCAAAACTCTGAGAAATACGACCGCCCATATCCGGTGTATTCGGTATAACAAATGGGGAAAGTTCAGTTGCTTCAAAGCGAGCCAGCAGTTCGTCCGTTTCTTCTGCTGACGCAAAAAAAAGTTCAGGAGGAATCGGACGATAGGGCATAATTGTTTCTGTTTTGTTTTCAAGTGCTTCTAAACGTGACTGATAATAGGTTTGAATTTGTTCGGAAAAATCTTTTATTCCTTTTGGGACGGAGGGAGAATAGAAAATTTTAAAATCTTTCAGGTAATCTGTAAAAAAAGACATTTTTTCAAAAAACAGGGGAAGCCAGTGTTCTATTCCGATAGCCTTTATACCGGAAGAAACACTTTCGTAAAGAGGGTCAGAGGATACATCACCGAATAACGAACGATATTCCGACCTGAAAAGAGAAATGCTTTCTTGACTGAGGGTATATTCTGTCGTCGGAGATAAAATAACCTCATGTGCCTTTTTTATGGTTTTTTGCGTGACGACGTCAAAATAAGACAAAGAATTTACTTCATCACCGAAAAAGTCAATTCTGACAGGGTATTTGTTTCCGGATGGAAAAATATCCAGTATTTCGCCACGAACGGCATATTCTCCCTGTTCCATGACCTGTTCTGTTTTGATAAAAGAACAGTTTGTCAGAAAAGTTTGTATTTTCTCCTGAGCAACTTCATCGCCGACCTTTAAAGACAGGTTTTTACCCTTAAAGAAAGAAACAGGCGGAACTTTTTGCATTAAAGCAGGCGCAGTTGTAATGACAAGCGTCGGCTCTGATGAGGTGCTGTTCTGAGCCAAAATATTGAGTGTTTTAACACGGATGCTTTCCAGTTCCTGATTCGGTGATGATCTGTCGTAGGGAATAGTGTTCCAAGCAGGGAAAGAAAGGATTCGGACATGAGGAGCAATAATAGAGAAAAGATGCGTAACGGTTTGAAGTTCATTATCTGTGTGCGCAACAAATAAAATATGAGGCTCAGTTTTAATTATCTCTGCCAAAGCAAAGGGGATAAAACCTTCCGGAACGCCTGAAATAACCTGTTTAAATTGTGTCATGGGACATATAATAAACTTTTTTTTTAAGATTTAAAGCATTTTTTGTGTTTTTTATGTTGACAAAATAAAAAATATCAGTTATAAAGCCGTCTGTATTTTTATTTTTTAGATAGAGGTTATAATGTTTGCAGTTATTAAAACGGGTGGAAAACAATACCGTGTCAAAAAAGACGACGTTATCGTAATTGAGCGCCTTGCTGGTAATGAGGGCGATGTCGTAACATTTGACCAAGTTTTGATGGTTGGCGATAAAGTCGGTGCTCCTTTTGTAGAGGGCGCTACTGTCAAGGGAACTTTGAAAAGACAATCTCGTGGAGAGAAAGTCATCGTTTTCAAAAAGAAACGTCGGCAGGGTTATCGTCGTAAGAATGGACATAAGCAAGAGTTGTCTGTTGTTCAAATCACAGACATTGTTGC
>JAFQJY010000165.1 GCA_017414845.1 Alphaproteobacteria bacterium
GTAATGGCGTTTGTCAGGAACCTGCGACCTGTGATAGTGCACAGTGTCTGAAACAAACGGAAGATAAATGTGGTTGCGATAGTACCTGTCAGGAAGGACAGACGTGTGAAAACGGCTCTTGCAAAGGATGTCCGACGGGATATACCTCGTTCTATTTAAAACAGGAAAGTGCTGAAAAAGTTTCCGCAGGTTTATTAGATAGTGCTGTGACGTTAGCGTGTTCGGATGTTTATAATCAATATATGGGTACGATGCAAACACAAACGATGGGATGTTGTAAAGCACCAAAGGAAATAAAAGAAAAGACGAAAGAACAACGAAGTTTGAATACGACGGTTGCCGGTGTTGAAATTGCTTGTGTCACATTGACAACAACGACGTATGCTTGCGAATGTCCTGAGGATAAACCGACTACTTGTGGGGATAAATGTTGCAGCGGACCATGTAATGATAGCGGTGACGGATGTAAGTATATGGGAACATGTAATGGTAAGGAAATGGAGTGTTTGGCAACTGTTTGGGAGTTAGCAGATGCAGACGAAAATCCCCCTGAATTTCACTGTTTTGAAGATTTTTATGGGGGATATCACTGCGCTACAATGATGTATCAAGGTGACTATCATCAATGTGACTGTACCAATCCAGGAACGTTTTGGCACATAGGTGAGTGCAAGGGCTGTTGTAGTTATAATGGTCCAGATGGAACGGAACAAGGTGAGTGTGCTAGTTCAGATTGTTCTCACCATGGTCTGCATGTATGTTCTTGGGTCAAATAAAGTTACCAAAGGAATACTTATGTGTGTCCTTAATGCGAACAACGAAGTTGGATGTTACCTATACCATAGGGGATAATTTTATCCTTATTGGCTAAAAAAGTAGGTTTAGTTGATGTGTTTTTAGCTTGTATGTAGCATTAGGAAAGGCATATACAAAAAACGTATGATGATATTTTTCAAGGGGATATTTTTCCCCTTCAAGTCCCATCTAAAATCCCCTTTAAATCTATGCTTTTCGGTAATCTTCCTGTAATTGGCGGTAGTAGTTAAAGGCATAGACACGCATAGCGGAAGAGAGACCTATTTTGTCTTTTGATTTCTCTATCTGTGAGCAAAGGCTGTTTAAAGAGATGTTTTGATGTCTGCAACTTTCTGATAGGGCGTTCCAAACTTCCCTTTCCAGTCGCATACTCGTTCTGCGCCCGTTCACGACAACATTTTTACATAACAGCATAATATCCTCCTTTTCTCTATAATTACAATGTGTTTCAGGAAAAGTCCCAAAATTTTCTCATAATCCTCCCATTACGGAAAATTATCCTTCAACTTTCCTGAAACGAATCGAGTATAATAGAAAATAATACAATTGTAAATAGTTGTTTGTAAATATAATACATATTATAGTATGTATTTTGTAAAAAAACACACCACATAAAACTGTGTTATTCCTAAAATACATGTTTAAATATAGAATATCTTAAATAAAATACAGTCCAAAAACAAAAAATGCTGATTTAAAAATGTTGTGGAGAAACAGGTTAAATGCTCTTTTTAGTTTGTTTCCGTTTCTGTGTCCGATTCGCTATCCGTTTCTTCGTCATCTTTATCAAGAGCAAGGGGGATATGCGGTGGGCGAGGGTCTGCTTTTTTCATCTTTTTGATATTACGCCATCTGCGAACATTGATATTATGCTCTTCAAATGTTTCGGCAAAGACATGACCGCCCGTCCCGTCGGCAACAAAGTAAAGGTCATTCGTATCCATCGGATTTAAAACAGCAGTTAAAGCCGCTCTTCCAGGATTCGCAATCGGTGTCGGGGGTAATCCTTTTATCACATAAGTATTATGTGTATGTTTCACTTTTAAATCATTAGACCACAGCTGTCGTTTTAATATTCCTGTTCCGTTGGATAAGGCGTAAATAACCGTCGGATCAGATTGAAGACGCATCCCCTTTCTTAAACGGTTGACAAAGACGGAAGCTACGTGTGCCCGCTCGCCCTTTAAGCCTGTTTCTTTTTCTACAATAGATGCTAAAATAACGGCTTCTTGTGGTGTTTTAACAGGTAAATTTGCCTGTCTTTTTTGCCATAGTTCTTGAATTGTCTTGTTCATTGCCGTACTCATCCTATCAAGAAGAGCCTGTTTCGTATCGCCTTTCGTATAGTGATAGGTGTTGGGCAAAATACTTCCCTCCGGCGGAAGCGTTTCAATGCTTCCTGTCAGACCATAGGCACCATCAATCAATTCAGCAATTTGAAAGACCGTCAGTCCTTCCGGAATAGTGATTCTTCGTACAATCGTCTGTCCTTCTGTCAAAATCGTCATAATCATACGAGGACTGGCATACGGGGGCAGTTCATATTCGCCTGTTTTTAACTGACCGGCTTTTTTGGATAGGCGAACGCCTAACTGGAAAATATGTCTGTCTGTAATGGCTCCGCTTTTTTCAAGCAGGTACGCAATTCTTTTAAGGCCAACACCTTGCGGAACTTCAAAATGAATCATTTCCGTAAATGTTCCGACTTCATTAAAGGTATGATATGCCTTGACAACATAAGAGTAGGCTAAAAAGAAGCCTGCAAGTGTCATCGCCAAAAAAAACAGAACGACTGTTTTTTTCA
>JAFQJY010000166.1 GCA_017414845.1 Alphaproteobacteria bacterium
AATTGGTGGGTCCGGAGGGACTCGAACCCCCGACCAGACCGTTATGAGCGGCCAGCTCTAACCAACTGCGCTACAGACCCACACGGACTCTTTTAAAAAGCCTCTATCAATCTACTTTCTAAAAGAACTTTTTTAACATACACTCTTCTTTTCTTTTTTGCAAGTCTTTATTTTAAGAATTATCCAAGAATGTACGTAATTTTTTAGAACGGCTCGGATGTTTGAGTTTCCGAAGGGCTTTTGCTTCTATCTGACGAATACGTTCACGTGTCACACAAAATTCCTGCCCTACCTCTTCCAATGTATGATCCGATGTCATTCCGATACCAAATCTCATCCGGAGTACTCGTTCTTCTCTGGGCGTCAATGTCGCCAAAATAGACGAACATGCCTGTCTTAAATTAGACTGAACAGCGGCTTCCAACGGATGAATTGTTGTTTTGTCTTCAATAAAATCTCCTAAATGACTATCTTCCTCATCTCCGACCGGTGTTTCAAGTGAAATAGGTTCTTTTGCAATTTTCATAACTTTCCGAACTTTCTCAACCGGCATATTCAGTTTAACAGCCAACTCTTCCGGCGTCGGTTCCACACCGTCTTCGTGCAACATCTGTCGTCCGGTCCGAACAATTTTATTGATTGTTTCAATCATATGAACGGGAATACGGATGGTTCTGGCTTGATCGGCGATAGAACGTGTAATTGCCTGACGTATCCACCATGTTGCATACGTTGAGAACTTATATCCACGACGATACTCAAACTTATCAACGGCTTTCATCAAACCGATATTTCCCTCTTGAATTAAATCCAAAAATTGCAAGCCTCGGTTCGTATACTTTTTTGCAATAGATATAACTAAACGCAAGTTCGCCTCAATCATCTCACGCTTAGCACGATTAGATTCCTGCTCTCCTTTTTTAACAGTATTGACGATACGACGATATTCCACAATCGGCATTTGCATCTCAGCAATCAAACTTGCCATGGCTTTACGAATTTCTTCAACATCGGAAGCGTATCTTTCCACAAATGCTTTCCAATTTTTAGAACTTCGTTTTAAGGCCACCTCTTTCCAATCATCATGCAATTCATTTTTATAATAGAAGTCCAAGAAGTCTTCCCGTTTGATTTTAGAATTAAGGGCTAACCGCAACAGTTTTCCCTCTAACATCATCAACCGTTTGTTTAAATTATTTATTTCAGCGATAAATCCCTCAATACACGTTTGATTGAAGTAAAGTTGCTTTAATTCCGAAACAATTTCTTCATGAACTTTTTCGTACTTTGTCTGCAAAGCAACAGGTATTTCTTCGCCCTTTAAAATATAATTTTTTCTTTCTTTTTGGTGGCGCTTTAATTTAGCATAAGATTTCGTAATAGCCCCCAAAATCTCCAAAATTTGCGGAAGAATTGCCTCTTCCATCTGTTTCAGAGAATAAGTTCCCTCTTCATCTTCCTCATCATAAGGTTCTTCTTCGGCAGACGTTTCGTTTTCTTCATCAATCAGGGAATCGTCATCTTCCTCATTTAAATCGCCGTCTATATCATCATCAAAATCATCATCTAAATCTGAATCGTCAAACCCGTCCAATGCTTCTTCTTCTTTTCTTTTAGCTTCAGCAGCCTGTTCTTCTTCTTCTCTTTTCTTACGGGCTTGTTCTGCTTTTTTCTGAAGTGCGACGAGCAATACTTTTTTAGACGGATCAGCCTCATAAGTCGCTTCCAAATCAATAATTTCACGCAGAGCCATCCGACCTTCACTCAGTGCTAAATACCAATCTGATAGCGCCTTCATTGTCAAAGCACTTTCAGAAAGTCCCCCCATCATCACATCCCAACCGGCCTCTATTCTCTTAGCAATGGCAATTTCTCCCTCTCGTGTCAGGAGCTCTACAATTCCCATTTCTCTGAGATACAACCGAACAGGATCGTTTGTCTTTCCGAATAACGCAGTATCCTCTGACGAGTCATCCTCTTTTTTTGTTTCATCTTCCCCAAGTTCAGAATCTCGTTCAACCAGATTGACCGCATTTGCCGACAAAACAGACATAGCCTCCTCAATCATATCAGCCCCCTCATCCATCGGGAGTGCATCATTGAGTTCTTCTACGGTTACATAACCTCGTTCTTTCCCCTTAGAAAGCAATTTTGAAAATGCGGGACCAAGGTTTTCTTCCAGAGAATCATCCTCTTCTTCCAACATGGGTTCTAATTCTTCATCAGAAGCAATCATTCGTATTCGCCCTTCCTTAAAAAAAACAGTGATATTTCCACATACACTTTTTTTAGAAAAAAGTCAATCATTTTTGCATTTTTTCTGTCAATTTTTCTTTTTCTTGTTTTAAACTCAGAATAGAAGTCCAAATTTCAGCGCTTTGCGACACTTTAAATTCTTCCATTAGGGCTTTAATATCATCGTCTATATTTGCCAAATGAAGAGCGTTTAATCGCATTTGCATTTCATCCTTTGCTTTTTCTGACGGTTTTTGGGCTCTTTCCAACATTTCCATTTCATGAGACAAGTAAACAAATATATTTTTTGAATATTTTGTTTCCAGAAGTTTTCTGAAATCCTCTCTTGTCAGAGAAACATCCTCTGTTATTTCCGTCGTTAAAATTTCCATAAGCCTTTCAATCTTTTTATTTTCAACAGGAAGAACCGTCAAGGCTTCTAAAAAACGAAGTCCGATTTCCGGATAATAGATGATATATGCCAAGAGCATTTTAATCTCAGCCTGTTTCGGAGACAAGGAGGGTAAAGGAAGTGATTTTTTCGTTGTATTTTCCTCTTGTTTTTTTCCTCCGACTGAAAATCTTCTTTGCGTCAATTCTTTGATTTTTTTACGAAACTCACGCTCATAATAAGAACGAATGGTTTCATCTTTAATCCGAGCGACCTTTTCTTTAGCATCCTTTTCCAAAAGAGCCAACTTTTCAGGTGTTTCAAACCTTTTTCCCTTTGTCATTTCATCCCAAATCACATCACATAAACTTTGTGTCTGTGTCAATTGATGTTCAAAAGAATCACGTCCGAAAGCACCGACAAATTCATCAGGATCAACACCGTCGGGAAGCCATAAAAATTTAAGAGAATGTCCGGCTTTTAAAATAGGCAACACCCGTTCACAAACCCTTGTGGCAGCACGACGACCGGCATTATCTCCGTCAAAACAAATAACAGGTTCAGGTGCTTTTTGCCATAAAAGTTCTATCTGGTGTTCTGTCAGTGCCGTTCCAAGCGGTGCAACAGCGTTTTTAATACCTGCTTGATGAAGTGCAATGACATCCATATATCCTTCAACTAATATAACTTGCTCTTTTTTAATAATTTCATCAGCGCTGACATAAAGTCCGTAAACATTTTCTCCTTTATGAAACAACGTTGTTTCCGGCGAATTGAGATATTTAGGTTCCCCCTCTCCC
>JAFQJY010000167.1 GCA_017414845.1 Alphaproteobacteria bacterium
ATGTGATGCTACGGGTGTAAACTGTTGTGAGAATCCGTGTGAGGCAAACGGGAAGAAATGGTGTTGCCAAGCAGGAATGGTTTGTAGTGAAGTGGAAGGGGAATGTTGTACGGAAAACGGAAAAACATGTTGTCCGTCTTCTCAGACGATTGCCAAAGTTGCCGGTGTTGAAGAGACAATGTACACTTGCTGTGATTATTATGCCAAATATGTAGATGATCCGGATGGCGAAAAAGCTGCTGAAATAGCTGGGATATCAGGTGGACAGATTTTTTGTAGCGGTGGAGATTATATGGATTGTGAAGAGTATGACGGAGAAATAGAGTGCTGGCCAAGTTGTAATGGAATCGGAGAGGGGTATGATCTGATACAAGGGTGTTGCCATACGAATAATACAGACTACTGTAATGGTACTTGTTGTAAATATAAGGCCGCTTCCGAATGTGGGTGTTGGGATGGAAAATCCCCTGCGTGTTTCAGCTACGAATATACAACTGCTTCTGGTGAAAAAGCAACAGAAAATGTCTATTGTGGTGAAGATTATATCTGTTGCGGAGAAAACTGTTGCAGTAAAGAAGTGGGGTGTAATGAAAGCGGAGACGGATGTAATTGGTAAAACTTATCGCTTTTCTGTTTAGTGTTGTATAACGTTTTTTCAGAGTTTCTCTGCTTTACAACAAGAGTACTTAAAATATCCTTTGCGTTTTTGGGGAAAGTTGATTATGCTTTTTAATCAGAAGTATTGTCTTTCGTTGGGTAAGTGATAACGAGATCCAAGAATGTTTTACTTATGGAAAAAAGTTGTGCACTTACAGTCCTCTGTTCTTTTTGATTTTGAGTTGGCGCAGGTAGGGTTTCATCTGTTTATCCTGTGTCGTTAAATGACCAAGCAACCACACACTTAAAAAGTTTGAAAAATGCAGTGCCGTTTGTGCTTTATCTTTATGTGTCGGCGCCGTATCAAACGCCGTTTTCATTTGAGCGACTTTTGAAATAAAAACCTGATGACTTTGAATATGTTCTTTTGTTTGCGGAAAGTTCATTTCTTCCATCAGTTTTTCTTCGTGAGAAATATGGGTCTGCACATAAAGATAACATTCTTTGAAAATGTTATCTATGGCACGCATATCTTTTGCCTGTACGGCCATATAGGAAGAATTGACAACATCCAAAAACGCTTTATGCCCGCTATCCAAAGGAGGATAATCTAAACTCATTGTTTCTCGCCAGCGGGCTAATGGCATTTTACATTCTCCTATACATTGAATAAAAACTCTATAATATCGCCGTCCTTGACGATGTAATTTTTTCCCTCGGACCTCAGTTTCCCTTGTTCTCTTGCACCGACAGAACCTTTGCACGATATATAATCATTATATGATATCACTTCGGCACGAATAAATCCACGTTCAAAATCGGTATGAATTACACCGGCAGCCTGTGGTGCCAAAGTTCCTTTTTTTATCGTCCAAGCGTGCGATTCTTTCGGACCTGACGTAAAATAGGTTTCCAATCCGAGTAAATCATATCCGGCCTTAATAACACGATTTAAGCCTGTTTCTTTAAGACCTAACGTTTCCAAAAACTCCTGTTGTTCCTCAGGGGATGAAAGTTGTGCCACTTCCGATTCAATTTCGGCAGAAATCACAACGGCTTTATTGCCTTCCGTCTCAGCCTTTTCAAAGACTTTTTGAGAAAAAGCGTTTCCGGTTGATGCACTTTCTTCATCTACATTACAGGCATAAAGAACGGGCTTACTTGTGAGCAGGAAAAGTTCCCGATAAATCTTTTTCTTTTCGGCATCTTCCGGTTCGGCACTGCGGGCAGGTTTTCCCTCTCGCAGGGCGTCCAAAAGCTGACTCATAACTTCAAATTGCGCCTTAGAATCCTTGTCGCCGGATTTGGCTTTTTTCTCAATCGGAATAATGCGTCTTTCCAAACTTTCCAAATCAGCAAGCATTAATTCCGTTTCAATAATCTCTATATCACGCAGAGGATCAACACTTCCCTCTACATGTGTAATGTCTGCATTTTCAAAACAGCGCAGAACGTGAATAACAGCATCTACTTCACGAATGTTTGCTAAAAACTGGTTGCCTAAGCCCTCTCCTTTGGAAGCGCCACGAACCAATCCGGCAATATCTACAAACTCCAACTGTGTCGGGACGATTTTGGCGGCTTTGTCAATTTCCTGCAATACATTCAGACGGTTATCAGGAACGGCAACACGACCGACATTCGGTTCAATCGTACAAAACGGATAATTGGCTGCTTGTGCCGAAGCCGTTGATGTCAATGCATTAAATAAAGTTGATTTTCCGACATTAGGTAATCCGATAATACCACAATTAAAGCCCATTTTAATCTCCCTTAAACGTATTTAAAAAACCGTCCTGTCCTTTTTCAATAAAAGCAGGCATAGATTTTTCAATTTTTTCAAAAAGTGTTTCCAATTCAGTTTGTTCCGACTTAGAAAAATTACCTAAAACATAATCAACAACCTGCGTTTTTTGAACAGGCCGTCCGATACCGATTCTAAGCCGATAGTAATCTTTACTTCCTAAACAGGCATCAATGCTTTTAAGCCCGTTATGTCCGCCGGCGCCTCCACCGGATTTCATTTTAATCTGTGCAAAATTTAAGTCCAAATCGTCATGAATAACAAGAATGTTTTCGGGGGGGATTTTATAAAAATGAGCCACCTGTACCACAGATTGCCCCGACGAATTCATATAAGTCTGCGGTTTAAGTAAAAGGATTTTTTCGCCGGCAATTTTTCCCTCGGCAATCAGTCCTTGATGTTTGGCGGAAAAAGGCGAAAAAGAAAAGCGGTGGGCAAAACTGTCCACCGCCATAAAGCCGACATTGTGGCGGTTCATCTTGTACTGTCCGTCCGGATTCCCAAGTCCTACCACAAGAAGCATAA
>JAFQJY010000015.1 GCA_017414845.1 Alphaproteobacteria bacterium
ACTGTTTGCTCTGTAAAACAGCCTAACTCATCCTCCGTTTTACATTCGCACGCAGTCCCGGTTGCATTCGGCTTTTCATTATCCCCACAAGGCGTACACCCATCACCGTTTTCATTAACGATTTCATTTTCTCCGCAATTGGCACAACCTGTAGCCGAACAATACTGATTTTCAACACAGCATGCATTGTTGCATTTTTCTTTTCCGTTTCTGCAAATACATTCCGTTCCGGTATCGTTCGGTTTCATTGTAGTAGCATCAGAACATACCTCACAAACGGCCTCTGTACCTGTTCCGACACAAATCTTATCACTTGGACAACAAACCCCGTTACACCTATCCCAACCGGTTTTACAGACACAGTCACCTTCGCTTTCATCCCATTCTTCCAGCGTTGCATCACAGGTTTTACAAACAGCCGTACTACCACTTCCGGAACAATGAGCCCCCTCAGCACAGCAGGTACCGTTACATTCTTCTCTTCCTGTCGGACAAACACATTCACAATTTGGTCCCAGTTCATACCCTTTACCTACACCACATAACTCGTCTACTGTTTTACACTCACACGTCCCGGTATTACATGTCTGTCGGTCAGTACATGTACTCTCGCAACGTCCGTTAGTACCACAAGTTTCACACCGTGTTTCCGAACACATCGGAACACATGTTCCGTTCTGACAGGTATAACAACGCTCATTTCCGCAAGAGAAACCGTTACTTTTATTTGCACAACGACAAGTTTCTTCATCAAAGTACTGACATTCTCCACAGCTATTCTTATCGTAACACAGCCCTCTACAACATTCTTTACCATCCTGACAAGGAATTTCCACATAACCACAAACAGAATCACTCCACTGATGACACAGTGTTGGTGGGTGTCTTTTATCATAACACTGTCCATTACAGCACTCAGTTCCCTCAGCACATTTAGAAACACATGAACCGTCAACACTATCACAAACCTGACACAATGCCGTACGACATTGATGATTTACACACTTATTACATGAAACATCCTCGGGAAAACAGTCACAGAAATTTTTGCATTCCCCATTACAGCAGATATCATTTCCCGTACAAGTAGAAGCGCCACACATCGTCGGATTACAGATGTTTTCGCATGTTCCTCCCCACAAACACTCATCACACTCCGAACGATCGCACAAAGCCCTGTTTGGCTCGTCTTTTTTGTTTACCCCAAGACCGGACAGGCTCATACCGGCATAAAGACCGTATACCGTAGTTTTATATTGATACTCCCCTAAAAGCCATCCCCACGCTCTGGCATACGGACAATCCCACTCCAACAACGAACATCCGGTGTCTTCCAACTTCGCAAGTCTCATTCCATAAGCCTGACAAACAGAATCGGCAGAACTCCATACAGCAAAATCTCCACTCGTCCCGGGACAGGCACAAAAAGCGCCATCACAACGACAACGTTCCGTAAACTCCTGTGCAACTGCACCTCGGCACAACAAAAAAGCAGAAAAAACAAACAATAACTTGCCAAAACGAACAAAAGCGGACATAGACTTCTCCCTTTTATAAAAAACTTTTTCGTCATTATATCCTTTTTTCTTATTTATGACAACAACTTTTTTACCTATATGGAAAAACAATAAAAAAGCCACCCTTGCAGGTGGCTATTTTGGCGGGCAATTCTGTGCAAAATGAGAACTAATATTATTGATTTTCCGCCTGAACTTAGATTCATCCCGCTTTATTTCCGAAAGAATTAAGTCTCATTTATAAGCTGCATAATTTTATATATTTTTGGGGGATAATTCCATTTTTTATGACAAGCACATAAAAACGTAAAGGCGCCATTCTCAATCCTTTACTATCATCACATTTATCAAATGTTTGCTTATAATTCAAATCAATGTCTTCAATAGAATTTAATTTGATCAAGTATTCATCTTGATATTTTTCGATATCTGGGGGATTGCATTTTTCGAAAATGGAAGGTTTCAAATAAACTGCTTCAACCAATCCATCCTCATTAAGTTTGGTTATATCAACACTTAATAATTCACAATTATCTACCAATTCCTTTATCCTTAAACTTTTTTCAGTCCATTGAAGCGGAGATGTAAAAAGACGTATCCCCCGACTACGACCATTAAAGCAACTTTCCATCCAATCAACAATCTCTGATTTTGTTGTTTTTCCAGAACGTTTGACATAATAATTGATATCAGCCTTCGGGTTGTTTGCAAAAGACAATAAACCTTCTTTTAATACATTGCTTTTCTTTGGTACGTAGTGATAGAGAATCATTTCTTTCCTTTCTTTCAATTAAACCATTTTATTAAAAAAATGCTCGGAATCAAATCATTCTGTATATTATACAATAATCATTCTTTTTTTCTCAACAAAAATCATCATCAAAATACCTAAAAAAGTTTGAGTGTCGGCAAGGTTTTTAAACAACGTTAAAAATGCGAAATATAATAAAATCAAGCGCTTATTGTATTTCAGGTTCGATTGTTGGATAAAGTATGCTCATTTTTCCTGCATAACAATCTAACTGGTTTAAGTCATTGAAAATAAAGAAAAAAGTTGCCCTTTCAGACGACTTGTTCACTTTGGCGGAGAGTACAGGACTCGTTTTCCTTTGGAAAACTTCTTCTCGGTGGCATCTAAATTCGCCGATGAAATCTTCCGATTTCTTCGCCTCATTAAGATGTTGCACCGGGCTTGCAGATGAAAAAATGTCCACAGGACATTTTTTCCCTTAGCGCCCCTCTCGGTTCGAGCCCTTCCTTCCTTAAAAAAGCCACCCTTGCGGGTGGCTCTTTTGGCGGAGAGTACAGGACTCGTTTTCCTTTGGAAAACTTCTTC
>JAFQJY010000168.1 GCA_017414845.1 Alphaproteobacteria bacterium
AATCTTGTAAGAGCCATGGAACTTATAAAGAAAAACGGCTACTGGATACTCGGATTAGACGGCAAAGCAAAAGGAACTATTTCGCAAGGAAAATTGCCTGAAAAAACGGCTTTTGTTCTCGGCTCGGAAGGAGACGGATTACGCCGTCTTACCGAGGAAAACTGCGATACACTTATCAAACTGCCGATTAGTCCGAAAATGGAGAGTCTTAATGTTTCTAATGCCGGAGCGATTGCTCTTTATGAATATCGTCGGACCTTTCCGTCGGATTAGAAATCTTTTGTTTCTGCATCAGAAATAAAAACAGTTTTTGAGGCATTTGAAAGTTTTTTGAAAAAAGACCGATGAAATATGAAAGAACGACACGTTCCGTTACCTCTCCGTCCTCTTTAACACGTTTCAGCAGTGGCAGGGATAATATCCCAAGAATACAAGCAAACAAAAAATAAAAATCCCAGTGCGTAATTGTTATAAGGGAATAATCTTTTAGAAAATCACCATTTTCCCAACGCACGAAAAAAGATAATTTTCTAAAAGAAAAATAGTCTGCAAAAAAACCTCCTATCAACGGTGCTGTTCCTGCGGTCAGCGCATTTACAATACCGTTCATCGACAGATAAACGCTTGCCCGTCCTCGTGGAGCCAATTTCAAAGCGATATTATTCGTTGCAAGTGTAATTCCTGCCTGTGCTATTCCCATAAATGTATAAATAAAAAGCAACAGAAATACAGTTAAAAAATCCCCGACGAAAATAAATAAAAATATACACAGTAAATACAAAGGAACAGAAACGAGCAAAATTGTTTTATTACTGTACGAATCGCTGATTTTTCCCCAAATCCCCATTACCAAAACACTCATTACCTGCGTTAAAACAGTTAAAATCAGAACAAAACTTACAGAAAGTCCTATTGTATTCAGCAACACAACCGTAAAAAACGGAACGGCTAAATTGACTGCGAAGTGCCACACGCCTAAAAAAATCAGCAATCTGCGATAATTCTCATCACGAAAAACAAGTACACTTCTTTTCAGAAAACTGACATCTAACGGCGGGTTATCCATAGGCGGTTCATCTATACGAACAAAAACATACAAACTAAAAACTGCTCCGATAAATGCTGTTAAAATAAGAATACCATAAACTTTTTCACTTACATCACCACCTGTTTTCAAGAAAAAAGCCGTCAACAATGAACACAGAATCGCTGTCAGAAAAACAAAAACAAGCCTTTTTGAAAAAAATTGTCCTAAATCTTTTTCGGGAATTAAATCTTTCATCCATGAATTCCAAGAACTTCCTGCCAAACAAGCACCGCAATAGCGTCCTGTATAAAAAACACCTAACCAATAAAGAGCACCGTTTACTTTCGGAAAAAAGAGTAAAAAAGCAATAAAAACAAGACAAAAACGACCGGAAAAAGAAAATAAAATCGTTATAAGTTTTCTCTTTTTTATTTTTTCAACCAAAAAAGCACCGGGAAACTGCGAAAGATTTGCCAGAAACGGAAGCGATACAAGATACCCTATCATCGCATTGAATGCGCCGAGAGATAAGGCTATCGCAACCATAATTGCGCCTCCTGTCAAACTTTCTATCAGTTGCGTTAAAATTCCGTCCCAAACAACCCAATACAGGCTTTTCTTTCTCTCTTCATCCGTTAAAATATGCGGATAAAAAAGTTTTCTGATTTTTTCTAACATTCATCCCCCATACAGAAAAATAGTTCCTTTTTATTTTTTTTCAACAAAAAAAGACGGCCGTACGAGACGACCGTCTTTAATATTGCTATTTATTTCCTTAAATCAGAAATCGTATTGCAATTGAGCACCGACTAAGTTGCTATGTGAAGTATACTTCGCATTCAACTCAGAACCGGAAGAAACATTATGTGTTTTCCTCGCTTTAATAAACATGTGCGAGTAACCGAGATCCAGTTGAACCTGTTTATAGCGATAGGATAATCCCAAAGACGTCCAAATACGATTCCCGTCAGGAATACGAGCCGTTCTGTACTTAGCAGAAGATACAGGTGATTGGTCATAGGCCGTACCTAAACGAACTGTCCAAGTGTCATTCAGATAATAATCCAAACCGAGAGACAACATCCAAACATTTCTCCACTTTTCAGGTGTCTTATGAACGCCGTTTTCAAGATTAGATGAATAAATATCTAAACTGTTAAAACGACTCCAACGTGTCCAACGGGCGGTAGCACTTAAACCGAAGTCTTTAATTCTATGATAGCCGGAAATTTCCAAATATTCAGGTAATGTAATCTTTGCACGTCCCGAATAAACACCGTTTTGAAGATATGACGGCGTCATTCCCGGAATAACGGGTAACGTACGTCCCGTTATGGTTTGTTCTCCTTTGAGTTTGTGAGTAATCTTGGAGTGGTAGGAGAAACCGACACGGGAATAGTCCGTAAACTTATAAACCATGCCCAATTTATAGGCAGGTGACCAAGAATCGGCGTCCACTTCACTTTCGGCATTTGCACCCAAAATCGTCGGCAACTTATTTGTCAGATTCGCCTTAGCCAATTGCATAATGGCAGAACCGCCAACCGTCAATTTATCCGTCACATCATAAGAGGCAGACATATTAAAATCAACAGCCATAAACTTAGAACGCATTGCATGAGAACTTCCGAACCAATCACGGCTGTAAATCGTAGATAAACCGAACGGGGCATAAATACCTAAACCCAGACGTGTCTTATCATTTAATTTATATTGTCCGAAAACATGAGGAACCCATTGACGCAAGTTGATATCCCCTTCTTTTCCCGGGGTACCGTTATTTGTTCCTTCTACTTCTGCACGCAGGAAAATAGCCGTTGTTCCGACCTGCGCACCTGTTTCTTTTAAAGTCATCCCTGCCGGATTACTTGCAACGGCCGAATAATCATCTCCGACGACACCTTTACCTGCCATAGCACGACCAAGCCCTACAGCAGAGTACTCCGCCAATTGGAACCCACCGGCAAACGCGGTAGAAGCTATTTGCGTTGCTACTAATAAAGTCAATAAACTAATCTTTTTCATATAAACACTCCTTACAAGTTTTAAACAGCGTTTCTTTTGACATATTTTAAATTAAAACACAATATTTTATGTACTAATTTCGGATTTTGTCATATTTATGCCTCATATCTGTCACAAAAGTGACTTAGTAAAAAAAATTAAAAAAAAGTAAAAAAAGTATTGCATATTTATTTAAAGTGTGTAAAGTATGTCCTGTTTACTAAAAATTTTAACCCAGTTTATTTTATTTTTATGGAGAAAAAAATGGTTCAAAAGAAAAATGTAAAAAAAGCAACAGCACCGAAGACAGTAGCCGTTGTTGAAAAAGTTGAAGAAAAAGCTTGTACTTGCGGTTGCAACTGCAATTGCGGTTCAGGTTCAAAAGGTGTCGTCCTCGGCGCCATTATTATTGCAGCGTCTGTATTGGCTGCTCCGCATGTAGCACCGAAAACAGCTGCTCCGGTTATTGATGTTAAAGTCCCGGCTGCTGCTGCTCCGGCTCCTGCTCCTGCTGCTGCTCCGTCCGGTGGTGGTTGTGGCGGTGGCGCTGCTCCGTCTGCTGCTCCTCGTGCACAGCGTGAAGCTGACCCTGCCATGGTCAAAGAAATTATGGAAGACAAAACAAACACTGTTTTGGGTAATCCGAAAGGTACATTCGTTATGATTGAATTCTTCGATTATAACTGTGGTTTCTGCAAACGTATGAACAAATTGTGGCCGGATACAATGAAAAAATCTGACAATATCCGCCTGATTTTGGTTGATACACCTATCTTCGGTGAAAGAAGTGAAATCATTTCCCGTTATGCCTATGCTGCTAACAAACAAGGAAAGTTTGCTGAATATCACCACGAAATCGTTGCCGGTGCTAAAACAGACGAAGCCGGTTTGATTGAAATCGGTAAGAAACTCGGCCTGAATACAGACAAATTGACGGCTGATGCCAATTCTGACGAAATCAAAAACAAAATCGCCAAGAACAAAGAATATACTCGGAAACTGGGTATGGGCGGTGTTCCGGGCTTCATCATTGACGGAAAAATCCAAAGCGGTGCTTTCAGTCAGGAAGTTTTGGATGCTCACATTGCCAAAGCAAACAGCATGAAGAAATAATTGTTTCTTTTAAGTTTGGTAAACGAATCTCCTTTGAGTTCTCTCAAAGGAGATTTTTTATAGACATTCTTAAGAAAAGGTCCCCTGATATGTTTTCCCAAAAGACAATTTAACGAATTACAATTACTTGAAAAAAATATATTTTTGCTCAGAGAACACCCCAACAACAAATGTAAACAAAAAGTTAAAAAATATCCTTTTTTCTTAAAAAAAGTTTGCATTTTATTTTTTTTGCTTTATAGTAAATCCGTTATTATTGAATAAAGGAGTTTTTTATGATTAGTACTGCTTTGGCACAAACGGCCGCTACGGCAACTGCGACAACGCCGGACATGGGTGGAATGAAAACGATCATTCAACTTATTCTGATTTTTGTCATCTTCTATTTTATGCTTATCAGACCGCAACAAAAACGGGCAAAAATCCGTGAGCAGATGTTATCGGCTATCGGCAAAGGAAATACAATTATTTTCGGCGGAATGGAAGGTGTTGTGACAAAAGTGCTGAGTGATACGGAACTGATGGTCAAAATTGCAGACGGCGTGGAAGTAAAAGTTCTTCGTTCGTTTGTTTCTGATGTTGTTCTGCCGGAAATATCTAAAACGGAAAACTCTAAAAAGAAAGAAGGAAAGGAAAAGTAAAAAATGTTTGGTTACCCAAAATGGCGTGCTTGGACAATTATTGTTGTTTCTGCCATTAGCTTGTTTTTCTCTATTCCGAACTTTATGTCGGAAGAGTATTATAAGACGAATGTCCCTAAATCTATGCAGAGTTGGTGGCGTCCGATGTCTCTTGGCTTGGATTTAAAAGGCGGGTCCAGTCTTTTGTTAGAAGTTCAAATGGATGCTCTTGTCAATGAACGAATGAGTTCTTTGGCTGATGCGGCTCGTTCCGTTTTGCGTGAAAAACAAATTACTTTCTTACCTCCACGAACAGAAAACGGTGTCCTGACTATTAAAGTTATCAGCAGTTCGGAACTTCTGAATGCTAAAACGCTTATCAATAAGTTAGAACCCGGATTGGATATAGAGATTCAAGACAATGATTTAAAAATCACATATTCCGATATGGCTTTGACAAAACTTCAAACAGAAGCGATTTCTCAATCCATTGAAATTGTCAGAAAACGTATTGACGAACTTGGAACGAAAGAACCCTCTATTCAACAACAAGGGTCAAATCGCATTCAGGTTCAGTTACCCGGCGTTCAAAATCCGTCAGAGGTAAAAGCCTTACTTGGGAAAACGGCAAAAATGACATTCCATCTGGTTGATGAGAAAACAACTGTTGCTGATGCACAAAGAGGAAAAATTCCTTCCGATTCGATGCTCATCAACAGCGATGATACAGGAACGATTGTCATCAAAAGACAAATCATTGTCGGTGGTGATCAACTGGAAAGCGCTAAGGCAGATTTCGGTGAAGGAGCCGAACCTGTTGTTGCCTTTGCCTTTAAATCATTAGGCGCTAAAAAGTTTGCACAGGTAACACGTGAAAATGTCGGAAAAAGGCTCGCTATTGTGTTGGACGGACAAGTTATTTCTGCACCGGTTATCAACGGGCCTATCCCGGGACGTGGTATCATTTCCGGTAGTTTCACGGTTGAAAGCGCCAGTGAATTAGCGCTTATGCTTCGTTCAGGCGCCCTTCCTGCCCCGCTTATTGTTGTAGATGAACGTTTTGTCGGTGCAGATTTGGGGACTGACTCCATTCAATCAGGTACAATTGCCTGCCTTATCGGCATGGGATTGGTTTTTGCATTTATGTTGATTGTCTACGGTTGGTTCGGTATGTTTGCTAACCTTGCATTGGTTATCAACGTTTTCTTACTGCTGTCTGTTCTCAGTCTGCTCGGTGCGACATTGACGCTCCCCGGACTGGCAGGTATTGCCTTAACCATCGGTATGGCTGTTGATTCTAATGTTCTTATTTATGCCCGTATGAAAGATGAGGCTCGTTTAGGACGCTCCCCCATTCAAGTCATCAATGCCGGCTTTGAAAACTCATTTACGGCTATTTTTGACTCACAAATCACAACACTCTTTGCAGCGATGGTTTTGTTCTTTATGGGATCCGGTCCGATTCGTGGATTTAGCGTCACACTCGGTGTCGGCGTTTTAACATCTTTATTCACGGCAGTCATGATTACCAAATTTTTGATTATGATTTGGTACACTCTTACAAAACCGAAAACAATTAAAATATAGGTGATAAAAATGGAAAAGAAAGTTATCAATTTTATCCGTCAGAGCAATTATGTTATCGTTATTTTTGCTCTTATGCTTATCGGCTCTGTTGTCTCTCTTATGACAAAAGGCCTCAATTATGGTATTGATTTTAAGGGTGGTATCTTAATTGAAGTTAAAACAACGGAACAACTGGACATTGCTCAAATGCGTGAAAAAATCGGTTCTTTGGGATTTGATGAAGTTAAACTTCAAGAACTCGGAAATGCCGGAAATGAAATGATGATCCATGTTTCCGGTGGCGAAAACGAAACCGAACAAAAAGTTGTTATTGAAAAAATCAAAGCGACATTATCTCCAGATACACAATATAACCGTATTGACGTTGTCGGCCCTAAAATCGGTAAAGAACTCACAAAACAAAGTTGGATAGCCTCCATCATTGCCCTGATTGCTATTGCCCTTTACATAACGTTCCGTTTTGAATGGCAATTCGCATTTGTTTGCTTAATTTCCGTTGCATTTGACTTACTCGTCACATTAGGTTTATTTTCTATTACGGGAAT
The DNA here is from genome assembly GCA_017414845.1 of Alphaproteobacteria bacterium. Next base: position 6,897 of record JAFQJY010000168.1, read on the forward strand.
GGATTTTAATATGACGGTTGTTGCCGGACTGCTCTCCTTAGCAGGTTACACAACAAACGATAAAGTCGTCAACTTTGACAGAATTAGAGAAAACTTAAAACTCTATCGTAAAATGAAATTAGTTGACTTGTTAAATAAAAGTCTGACGGACACTTTATCCAGAACACTTTTGACCTCTGTGACAACGATGCTTGTTTTAGCCGTACTTATTTTTATCGGTGGTGAAACTTTAATCGGATTTTCTATCTGTTTATTGTATGGTATTGTTATCGGAACATTCAGTTCTATTTACTTAGCGGTTCCTCTGCTTCGTTTCTTTGATATCTCAACAATCGGTGCAAAGGCAACGGAAACAGGACCTTATGCCGAAGCGGCTAAATATGAAATGCAGGCAAAACAACAACCGTTAGGTCCTTATAGAAAACGTTAATACAACATTTTCTAAAAAAAAATCCCGAAAGTTAAACAGCTTTCGGGATTTTTTATGATGAGACTTATTTCAGTTCTTCCACATTAAAATGACAGATATAACACCTAAATCCATACACTTATCAAATTCCGGATAGGGCTCTTAGTCAAAGAGAGAGCAATGAAACCTTCTAAACGATGTTATACTCGAAGATGTAAGGGTTTAAAAAGAGAAATTATCAGTACCATCCAAAATTAACGTGAACTATCTGGAACATATCTATACTCCTCTAACCACAATTTGAGTACTACAAAAAAAAATCAAAACTAATACTCTGCAGGCTCACAGGAACTACAGTTTTCCCCATTTTTGGAACATCCCTCACAGAATTCACAAGTTCCATTTCCGGGATCACCAATAGAACTTTTGCAAACATATCCACCATATGGTGGTCCTAAAAGTTCTTTGGTATCCTCATCTCTATAATCACCTAACCAGACATGGGTTTGAGAGTCGGGATAATGGGAATAACCTCCAATCATTACATTTTCAATCGTATATGCACAGTAAGGAATCCCTCCATTAATATTGATATGATAACGGGATAACAACCACACACCTATATCTCTTATAGAACTATAGGCACCACAACATTCACCGTTAACAGCTCCGACAACATGATAACCAAGTTCATACATTTCAGGCCACTCGCCGAACTCATTTGTATGACTCGGAGTGTACCAGTCCTCTTTCATTTCACAACAAACCTCACCACAGGCACCGATGTTGTCTACATAGTTTTTCACGAGCAC
>JAFQJY010000169.1 GCA_017414845.1 Alphaproteobacteria bacterium
GTCTGTCAGGCAGAAATTATACCCTTTACGACAGATGTTCCTCTTGAACAGGTGGCGCAGACGGATTTATATGCTTTGGCAGAAAAGGGAGAGCCGAATGCCTGTTATCGTTTGGCGGTGTATCTTGAAAAACAACCTGTAAAAGAATATCCTCAGATAGTCCGATATCTTAAAATGTCGGCAAATAAAGGACATTTAGAGGCTCAGTTTGCCTTAGGACATATTTATCAATATGGGAAACCGGGCGTTCTTCCGAATGCTCTTCTTTCTTCGGAATATTACAGAAAAGCGGCTATGCAAGGGGATACAGATGCTTTGCGTTTGGCAAAAACAGTAGAAAAAACTTATGAGTATAAACTGGATTCCTCGGCAGATTTGGATGAAAAGTGGGATATTGAATGGTATCGCACTTCTGCCGGACAGGGAGATGCAGAAAGTCAATATATGTTAGGGCGATTGTATTTGGAGGGTAAAAAAGTTGACAGAGATCCTAAGAAAGCCGTGTCATGGTTTTATCAGGCTTCACAAAAGGAACACTTGGAAGCGATGCTTGAGTTGGCACGTCTTTATATCAAAGGCGAAGGGACGCCTCTTAAAGGAAAAAAAGGCGTTGAACTTTTGGAAAAAGCTGCTGAGAGAGATTTTATTCCGGCACAACAGGAACTTTATAAATACTACTTATCTCTCAAAGAACCCGACTATAAAAAGGCTTATAAATGGCTTTATGTTTCCGTTGCATACATGTTTCCGGATGAACCGTATTTACGCAGGGTTTCCCCGACACTCGGCGAAGTGGAAGATAAGTTATCGCCGTCTGATAAATTGGAGGTGTTAAGACAGGCTGAAGATTTTATTTTGAAACATCGTCCCTTAAAAGACGAAAAAACAGGAAAGGAACAAAATAATGAATACAAAAATGATTAGTTTTTTATGTGCTTTTATTCCGATAAAGAAAAAAAGACGAATGATTCGTAAAAATTGGATTTGGAATACAATCTTGAAAGAAATTGACAGAGATAAGGAAACAATGCTCTCCGGACTTTCTCCGGAAAAGAGAAATCCGAGAGTGATTATATCTATGACATCATTTCCTGCACGGATAGAACGGGTCTATGTGACGGCCTATTCTCTTTTGGCTCAGAGTATGAAAGCCGATGAAGTTATTTTATGGCTTGGGGCTGACAAGTTTCCTGAAAGAGAAAAGGAATTACCGCCTGATTTACTGTCATTGAGAGAAAAAGGACTGACAATCCGTTGGGTGGAAGATATTCGTTCTTATACCAAATTGGTGCCGGCTCTTAAAGAGTTTTCAGATGATATTATTGTGACGGCAGATGATGATCTTTACTATCCCAGAGAGTGGCTTGAAAAATTGTATGACGCTTATTTGAAAGAGCCGGAACTTATCCACTGTCATCGGGCACACACGATTACCTTTGATAAAAACGGAGATGTTGCAGATTATGCTGATTGGAAAAGACATGACAAATGTGATAAGGCGTCCTATTTAAATTTCTTGACAGGTGTCGGCGGTGTTTTGTATCCGCCTCACTGCTTGGATAAAGCCGTGACAGATGTGACTCTTTTTAAAGAGTTGGCACCGACGGCTGATGATATCTGGTTTTGGGCGATGGCTGTAAAAAACGAAACAAAAATTCGCAAACTGCCGTTCTTGATGATGGAAAATCCGATTCAAATGCCTGATACCTTAGAAGATGCGCAGGCGCTTGCTCTTATCAATTGTCAAGGGGGGCGCAATACATTACAAATGAAGGCGGTTTTGGAAAAATATCCGGAACTTATGGAAAAATTAAAGGAGGAAATATAAAATGAATTTACCTAAAATAACAAACGATTGGACCTATATCGGTGCCAGTGACA
>JAFQJY010000016.1 GCA_017414845.1 Alphaproteobacteria bacterium
ACTGCTTTCTTCTTTTTGAAGTTGTATCAGTTCTTCTTCCCCTTTGTCCAAGGTCGTTATTTTTTTCTGATACTCTGCTAAGAGAGACGGAAGTTCGTCAGGAAGAACACGATATTTTCTGGCTAAATCTTTTAAGGCAAAAAAACGACCGTCAATTTGTTCCAACTCATAAGTAGGGTCTTCAAATTCGGAAGCCTCTTCTTCTAAAAGTGAAACAGCATCGTTGAGTTCTTCTTCTGTTTTTTGAAGATGCTCCAAAATGGAAGTAAGACGTTCCGATGGTGTAAAACGAGAGGCTTTTTCTAAGGCTCGTTCTGCCTGATGAAGTAAAGAGGAAATGCCGTCATCCGTTCTTCCGGATAAAAGCCCGTAGGCTTCGTTGAGGCTTTCCGTTATCTTTTCGGCGTTCATCAATTCATTTCGGCGTATGGAGAGTTCTTCTTCCTCTCCGATATAGGTATTAAAACTTTCAAGTTCCCGTACGCTATGGCGCAGGTACTCTTCTTCCGTTTTCGCTTTTTCCAAAATATCAAGGGCGATTTTGACAGCCTCTTTTTTATTTTTCCATTCGGTATAGAGGTTTTGTATTGCCGTTGTATCTATGCCTCCGTAAGAATCCAAAACACTTAAATGTGTCGCAGAATTTAAAAGGCCGTGTGTCGCAAATTGACCGTGAATTTCAACAAGCGTATTGCCGACATTTTTTAAGAAACCGATACTAACGGGCATATCATTGATAAAGGCTTTACTTTTCCCGTCTTTTGTCAGCGTTCTTCTTAAAATCAATGTCGTTTCTTTATCCATTCCCTGTTCTGCCAAAAGAGAAAGAGCAGGATGTTTGTTATCTATATCAAATGTGGCAGAAACCGAAAGAGACTCTTCTCCGTGACGAATCAGTCCCGTATCGGCACGTTCGCCAAGGGCTAATGACAGAGAATCCAAAAGGATGGATTTCCCTGCCCCTGTTTCTCCTGTCAAGACGGTCAATCCGCCTTCAAAAGGGAGAGATAATTTATCTATTAAAACGACATTTTGAATAAAGAGAGAAGAAAGCATATCCTATTTTACTCCGTTCTCTGTCAAAAGAGTGTAGGCTTTTTTATACCATTTTGAATCGGGATAATTATGTCCGAGAACAGACGCCGTTCTTCGGGCATCATCTTTAAGGCCGAGTGCTAAGTAGCAAGAGGATAAACGATATAATGCCTCAGGTGTATGCATACTTGTCTGGTGGTTGCGAATGACTTCGGCAAAACGGTTGGCGGCTGCTAAATAACGTTTTGTTTTTTGATAGTAGCGTCCGACAGCCATTTCTTTTCCGGCTAAATGATTCTGTGTCAGGATAATTTTCCCTTTGGCGTCTTTGGCATAGTCTGTATTCGGATACAGAATAACTAAACGTGTGAATGTATCACGTGCCAAGTCCGTCATTTTTTGATCCCGAGTAATATCGGAAACCTGCTCATAATAACTCATCCCTTTCAGATAAAGGGCATAGGAGGCGTATTTATTGCCCGGATGTAATTCCAAAAAACGATTAAGGACAAGAACGGCATCCGTATATTCGGCATTTTTATAATGTGTATAGGCAGCCATAATCTGTGCATTGACAGCCCATGGAGAGTACGGATATTGTCTTTCCACTTCGTCAAAATATTTAACGGCGTTTTTATAGTCGTTCTGTTCAAAAGCGTCCATGGCTTTGTTGTAGAGGACCGATAACGGCATTTCTTTCATTTCCTCCGGCGTGGAAGCACAGGCAGAAAACAAACAGCAAATAAGTAATGCGCTCAATAATTTTATATATTTTTTCATTTTTATCCTCAAAACTTTTTAAAGCAGTATAGCAATTTTAAGTTTCCGGTGCAACAACAAAGCAATACAAATCATTATTTTGAAGAATCTGACAGGCGTTTTTAGCATCTGTTTGTGTGTCAAATCCGATGAGATGCGCTCTGAAAAGGTTTTTATAAGGAGGTGTTTGTGCGTTTTTTTCGGGAATATGCAGGACATGACAGGCTCGTTGAAGTTGCTGCTGGGCCCGTTCTTTTGAACTGAATGCGCCGACTTGGACAAGCCATCCTTTTCTGCCTTCGGTTGAAAGAGAAAAAGAGGGGTCTTCTTTTTTAGTTGCCAAATAGATTTTAGCTTGATTTTCTGCTCTTGTCAGATTCTTTTTTAACACAGGAATATATTTTTCACGACTGGCTTTTGAAATGTGGGCTCGTCTGTAAAAAGGGCTATCACCACGACCTGCCCATTCCTGTTGTCTGATTTTTAAAAGGTCAAAACCGTCATCTAAAAGTTTTTTCATCAGATAGTCTCGTTTTTGTGCCGTGTTTTCGCCGATAACGACACCGACAAGGGTTTCATGATTGCGTGTCGCCGTTGAAATAATATTATAGCCGACGGCAGATATAAAACCGGTTTTAAAGCCTTCTGCACCCTCATAATAAAGTAAAATAGAGTTGTGCGAGTTATAGGTTCTCCCCCGATAGTCAAAAGATTTTGTCGCAAAAAAAGGATAATACTGTGGAAAATGACGCATAATGGCAATGGCTAAAACAGCCATATCTTTGGCTGATGTTTTTTGTTCAGGGTGGTGCAGACCCGAGGCATTTTTAAAGGTTGTGTTGTTTAATCCTAAATCTTTGGCAATTTCGGTCATCATTTCTGCGAATTTTTCCTCTGTTCCGGCAAGGGCTTCTGCCAACACAACAGAGGCGTCATTGGCAGACTTTACAATCAATGCAAGAATGGTTTCCAAAAAGGTAATCGTATCTCCTTCTTTTAACCCGAGTTTAGATTTAGGTTGCGCACTTGCTTTTTTTGAAACAGGCAACGGCGTATCTAATTTAACTAAGTTTTTTTCAAGGGCGTCAAAAGCAATATAGAGTGTCATTACTTTTGTCAGTGAAGCAGGATATTGTTGAGCATCAGCATTTTTTGCTTGGAGAACATATCCGCTTTGAACGTCTGCGACAAGTGTAGAGGGTGATGCAATAGCCCGAACACCTGTAAAAAGCATGATTATGAGAAAAATCAGGCTTCTACGCACCGGGCATTCCTCCAAACAGGCTTGTCTTTCGGACAACTGGCGCAAGTGTTTCCCTGAATACAGGGATCGCAAATGTTTTCTATACACTCTTTCCCGACAGGGCAATGTAAGTTCGTCAGGCATTCAACACACTTCCCTTCATAACAGGTATAATCACCCGTACAGGAACTGATGCACCGTCCTTCGCCGTTGCAACTTTCACAGGCCGTACACATATATTGACACATACCGTCCAAACATTCAAAACACAAGTTTTTGTTGCAGGCAGGCTTACAACTGTCATCCGTAATTTCTTCCGTTGTTTCTGTTTCCTCCTCATTCGCATAGATATTATATCGTGAAGGCGTAATATGATATAAAAAGCGAATATGATTATTGTTACCGATACATAAATTTGTATTCTTTTTTTGGAATTCTTCACCGTTGACAAAAATGCCGATTAAGGCATTCGGATAATCTTTTAAAAGCAGTGATTTACAGATTCTGTCGGAAACGGGAATAAGGTTGATGGCCAATGTGTCTTTCGCCATTTTAAGATGTTGATAAGAAACATTTTTCGGAACATTTTCAAATGTTTTTTTGAAAACAAGTGAGCCGATGGGCGTTTTTTGAAATGTCGCAGAAGTAGATATACGGGCGTAACGTAATGCCTGACTTTCATAAATCTGTTTTGATGTGTACATATCCAAAGCGTAAGAAACAGCCTGAAAAATTCCGGCACTCATCAGTGCCATTAAAAATAAAACAAAAAATGTTTCGGCAAGCGCCTTTCCTTTTTGAAACAAACTCATTGAACCTGCTCCAAAATGAGAGCATCCATATCGTTGCGCTCTTGTGCGTTATAGGTCTTTTCTTCCGTTTTCGTATCCTTTTTTTTCTGTTCTTTTGAGGTATCTTTTACCTCCTCTTGTTCCGAAGTTTTTGCATCTTCTTTTTTCTCATCCGTTTTTTCTTTGTTGTCCGTTTCAGGTTTAAATAAGTCTTTCGGAATAGCCTTTTCAATCGGCTCGGAAGCCTTTTCAATCAGAGGAATGGTCCAGTTAGATTCTTTATAACGAAGCATATCTTCTTTTGCGATTAAAATGGCACAACACATATAAATAATAATGATTAAAAAAAGGCCTCTTAAAACACCAAATCCTGCGCCTAAAATTCTATCCAATCCGTTGAGGGCGCTTTTACGTAATTTTTTTGCGATTTTAGCGTTGACGATAGTACACACAACCAAAACCGTTAAAGAAATGGTCGCAATACCGGCAATATTGGCAAGTGTTTTATTGGAAATATGTTTTAAAAACAGAGGTTGAATATATTCCACGCCATAAATAGCACCGACAATAGCCAATATCCAAGCCGTCAGTCCCAACAGTTCACGGACAAGTCCTCTTGAAAAGGCTATCAGTGCAGAAAGTGAAATTATTAAAATAACTAAAATATCAATCAATCCCATAATCGTTATCCCATAAATAAGTCTACCAAAGTCTTTAAATGCCCTGCGTCAATTTTACGCATATTTGTTTTACTTTTAGAAGAAGATGCAGGTGGTAATAATGCTTTTTCAAAGCCTAATTTTTCTGCTTCTTTCAGACGAAGTTCGGGTTGCGGACAGGCTCGGACCTCACCCGAAAGTCCGACTTCTCCGAAAACGACCATATTCGCAGGAACGGGTTTTCCCGACAACGAAGAAATAAGAGAAGCCGCAACGGCTAAATCAGCAGCAGGCTCCGTTATTTTCATACCTCCTGCAACATTTAAATAAATGTCTCTTCCCGAAAAATTGAGACCGCATCGGGCTTCCAATACGGCAACAAGCATATTGAGGCGTCCCACATCCCAACCAACAACGGCACGTCTGGGGGTAGCCCCTGAATTCGGAGCAACAAGCGCTTGTATTTCAACAAGCATCGGACGAGAGCCTTCAATACCGGAAAAAACACACGAACCGGAAATGTTTCCCCGACGTTCCGCCAAAAACAGAGCAGACGGATTTGCAACTTCACATAATCCCTCATTCGTCATTTCAAAAACACCGATTTCATCTGTTGCACCGAAACGGTTTTTGACGGCACGAAGAATCCGGAAATGATGTCCTCTGTCGCCCTCAAAATAAAGAACGGTATCCACCATGTGTTCAAGAACCCGAGGACCGGCAAGCGTTCCTTCTTTTGTGACATGTCCGACTAGAAATAAAACAAACCCTTTGCGTTTTGCCAGCGTAATGAGTTCATGACCGGCTGCCCGTACCTGTCCGACGGTGCCGGGGGCACTATCCAATGTATCAACATACATCGTCTGGATTGAGTCTATAACAACAATGTCAGGTGTGTCCTCCGTGTCAAGAGAGGTTAAAATATCCCGTACATTCATCGCCGATGCCAATTCCACAGGCGTTTCCGACAGTTGTAAACGAGAGGCTCTCAGACGTATCTGGTCAATAGATTCCTCTCCCGAAATATAGGCACAGCGAATGCAATCGCCGTTTTGTTTTTTTACTGAGGCTAAGCGTCCGACTGTTTGAAGCAGAAGTGTTGATTTCCCGATACCCGGATCTCCTCCGACTAAAATAACAGAACCCTCTACAAGTCCGCCACCGCAAACACGGTCCAGTTCGGCAATATCGGATTTATAGCGGACAGTATGTGTCTTTTCCCCTTTTAATCCGACAAATTGAATAGCACGGCCTTTTTTACCGGATACGGATTTAGACGTTGTTTCCGAGGGTAAAAATTCTTCCGTAATCGTATTCCATTCTCCACAGGAATCGCATTTACCGGCCCATCTCGGAAAGACGGCCCCACAACTTTGACAGACAAAACGAGAGGATGCTTTTGCCACAATTATTCTCCTTTGACGGCCATTCGGATAGGTCCTTCCGCAGAACCGTGGATAAATTGCTGGACATAAGGATTTTTGGTCTTGTCAATTTCTTTAACAGAGCCAATCCAGATGATTTCTCCCTCATAAAGCATCGCAATTCTATCGGCAATTTTACGGGCAGATGTCATATCATGCGTAATGGTCAGAGCAGTAGCACCGATTTTTTTGACACTGTCTATAATCAGGTTGTTGATGACATCAGACATAATCGGATCCAAGCCTGTTGTCGGTTCATCAAAGAAAATGATGTCGGGATTTGTGGCAATGGCACGGGCTAAACCGACACGTTTTTTCATACCGCCGGATAAGTCGGCAGGATACATATCAGCAACTTCGGGCGCTAAACCGACTTGAGCCAGTTTTGTTTTTGCAATCCGTTTTGCAACTTTTTTATTGACCTTTTTCCCTTGTATCAGACCAAAGGCGACATTTTCCCAAACAGTCATACTGTCAAACAGAGCGGCTCCTTGAAACAGCATACCGATTTTTGAATTGATTTGTTCTCGTGTTTTGGCGCTTGCTCCGACACTCTCAATTCCGTCAACGAGGATAGAGCCTTTTTCAGGTGTCAATAGGCCTAAAATACATTTAAGCGTTACGGATTTTCCTGTTCCGGAAGCACCGATAATGACAAGAGATTCTCCTTTTTTTATTTCTAAATTTAAATTTTTTAAAACTTTCTTTTTGCCGAAAGTTTTGGAAACACCACTCATTTTAATCATGGGTGCAGTTGTGTCGGATTTTTCTGAGGATGAAAAAATGTTTAAAATTTCTTTTGTCATAAACAGCGCCTCATTGTCTAGGTGTTAAAGAAAATTTCTGTCAGGATGTAGTTGAAAATCAAAATTAAAATAGAAGAGGACACAACGGCATTTGTCGTCGCTGAACCGACACCTTGCGCTCCTCCTTTTGAATTAAAGCCGTTATAACATCCTAGCAGTGTGATGATAAAACCGAAAACAGAAGCCTTCACAAGACCGGTTACGATATCCATATATTGAAGGTAAGTCCAAGTATTGATGAGATAAGAACTCGGATTAAAGTCCAACTTGTAAATACCGATAACATACCCGCCACATAAGCCGATAATATCACCGATAAGAACAAGAACCGGTACCATTAAAATGCCTCCGAGGACACGGGGCGCAATCAGGTATTTAAAAGGATTTGTAGATAAAGTAGATAAGGCATCAATTTGTTCCGTTACACGCATTGTCCCGATTTCGGCTGCCATAGAAGCACCGATTCTGCCGGCAACCATAAGTCCGGCCATAACGGGGGCTAATTCCCTTGTAACGGCAATAAGGACAACCATGGCAATGGCGCTTTCGGCAGAAATCTGTGAAAAACCGGTATACGTTTGAAGAGCAATAACGGCGCCGGAGAAAAAAGTAGTCAGTGCAACGACAGGCAAAGAATAAAAGCCGATTTCAATAAACTGCGTCAAAATTTGCTTGAAGTAAAACGGTGGTGTAAAACAGGCAATAATTGTCCGATAGGTAAAAATACCCAAACGCCCCGTTGCTTGAAGAAATGCCAAAGATACTTTGCCGACTGCTCTGATAAGTTCCATTTTATTATCCTTTTCTATCGAACTATACGAACAAAAAGAGTTTTTTTCAAGTTTTTTTTGTAAGAATATCACAGCAAAATACAAAAAAAGGTGTTGAAAAAGATGAAAACGCCTGATATACTTCAAAATTGTCGGTTGTTCCCGTAGCTCAGCTGGATAGAGCACAGGATTCCTAATCCTGGGGCCGTGGGTTCGAATCCCGCCGGGAACACCACAAATATCAAAGGGGAACGAGAAAAGTGTCAGGTCAGAAAATGGTTAAAAAGCCTTTGCCTCTTACGGCGCTGGGTGAGGTAAAAAGTCTTTTGGAAAAGGTAGAATGTACCGATTTTTTGAAAAAAACTGTCGTGTTTTCTCTTGTTTCCGGACAGGTTAAAATGACAAGGTGGCGTTTTTCCTTGGAAGCGCTTGAAAAAAAACTGCTTCATACACTGGATTTAAAGGCTGAAAAAGCGCTTTTTTATTCGCTGAGACCTTTAATGGATAAAAGATTGTTGGAAGTTATTCCCGTTCAAGAAAATCTTTGTTTACCTCTTACAATAAAAACGGTTTTGGAAAGAGATTTGTCGGGATTTAAAAATCTGACGGTTTTGTTGGATATTGCTGAAATTTTTCAAGATGTCGGCGCTTATGAAACAGCAAGAGATAAACTGAAACAAAACGATATTCAAGTCGCTGTGGATATGAATGCAACGGAACTTGACAGATTGGATGCCGATTTGTTGACGGCTGATTTTTTGCGTGTTCCTGCCGGATGCGTGTGGGAAGGGAAAACACCGCTGATATGGAAAAGGTGTTTAGATGCCAATTATCTGATAGCCGGAAAAGAAAAAGGGGTTGTCCTTTTTGAAGGCCCTGCCATAGATGCTTTCTGTCAGGCATTGGAGGTTTGAATGTACCATTTTTTTGATGCACTGCAAAAAGTAAAAGAGGGGAACGGATGGCTGTTAGAGTTGGATTGGCGTCATTTGGAAACACCGTTGACAGAACAACAGGATAAAGATATAGACGAATACCTGTCTGCTTTTGAAAAGAAAGAAGAGGGCGTCCTTTTCCCTCTTAAAAATCGGTTGTTTGTTTATCTGGAAAAAGGGAAAGATGTTCATGCGCTGATGCGAAAAGTTCATTTTACAAATGATTTGACGCATTTGACGGGGGGACAGGAAATGTGTAAACCCTATAATCCGGAAAAGGATAAATTGTTTTTGAAAACGCTTTACGAAGAGGAAGTCAGTAAAGGTTTGGCAACGGCAATGCCTTTTTTTGAGGATAGTTCTCCTTTTTTAACGCCTGAAATTTTAAAGATATTTGAAAGTCTGTTTGAAACGGTTGATATGACGCCCTTCTTACGTTCTCAGACGGTGTGTATTGTTCCTGAAAAAGGGCAGGTGCTTACTGTCGGAGAAGAGGTGTTTGTTTCCGTTCCCGAACTTAAAAGAAGTATTTGTCCGTTGTTGGATATTAAAACGGATGTATGGCTCTATCAAAGATGGTGCCAAAAGATGGATGTCGCATTTTTAAAAGCGCTGGTTAAATATCCTTTTCCGAAAACAAAAATGTATATCAATTTATCCGTTGTATCTGTTTTATCGGAGGAATTTAAAGCGTTTGATAAACATTTAACGGGTTTAGAGCGACACAATACCGCAATACAATTTTCATTATCAGATGTGATGACGCATCTTAAAACGTATGAAAGAGTAGTTCCTGTTTTGAAAAAAAGAGGCTATCAGATTATTTTGGATAAAGTATTACCCAAATCGTATGCGTTACTCAGAAAAGATGTTTTTGGGGCAGATAAAGTAAAATTGTGGTGGTCGGCAGAATTTTGTAAAACCGTTGCTGATGTGAGGTTTTTGAAACGGATTAAAGAAACAGGGACAACAAAATTGATGATGGGACATATTGACGATAAAAGCGCCCTTTCTGTCGGACAGGCACTCGGTATAACACACTATCAGGGATATTATATTCAAAAACTTTTGTTTAAGGCACTCTATAAATGATATGATTTGACAAAGGTAAAGAAAAAGAGTAAAGTGGAAAAATCTGAAACTCCGAAACTGTGTTTAGGGCGGATGAGGGGTTAAAGAGAAAAATAAAAAAGAAAGGGAATAAAAAAATGAAAAAAAGCGTAACAACCATAAGTAGAAATCCTCGCAAACCCGCAGAAACCTACACACACACATCTAAGTCTTGCTTAGCAATTTTTGAGCGTTAGTTTTATAAAGCGATTCGCATCGTGGAACGATTCGAATCGCTTTTTGCATTTTCATCATTTAACAGTATTCAACCGACTTTATATAAGAAAGG
>JAFQJY010000170.1 GCA_017414845.1 Alphaproteobacteria bacterium
CAGCATGACCCAGCATTTTTTGGACTGAGCGCAAGTCTGCATCATGAGCGACCAAATGGCTTGCAAATGAATGCCTGAACACATGCGGAGAAACTTTTGACGGTTCTATTCCTGCCTCTACGGCAATTTTTTTAAGGCTTTTAAAAAAACCGTCACGTGTTAAATGTCCGCTAGCCCCCGATGAGGGAAATAACCATTTAGACGTTCGCCCCGGCTTGATAAAAAACTCCCGTTGGACAAGCCATTTTTCAATAGCGTTTCTTGCTTTTTCATTAAGAGGAACAAGACGCTGTTTTGAACCCTTACCGATAATTTCTATCATCGTAGAATCCTTTAAAACAGCCGTCAAAGGAAGCCCTACCAACTCACTGACACGCATACCCGAAGCATATAAAACCTCCAACAGTGTCCCAATACGCATTTCTTTTTGAAATGCCGTTTCAATCAAATCAACCACCTCTTTTTCCGTCAGATATTTAGGTAAACTACGCCCTATTTTAGGACTGTCTACCAATTCTGTCGGCATATCTTTACGAACGCCTTCCGAGTATAAATACCTGTAAAATTCACGAAGAGCCGATAGTCTCCTTGCCTGTGTTTTAGGTGTCAAAGAATTTCTGACAATCATTTCCATATAGGCGGACACATCCTTTTCCGTAGCCTTTTCAACAGACTTTTCAGAGGTATTTTTTAAAAACGATACAAAATCTTCCAAATCCTGACGATAGGCCAAAACCGTCCTCGGACTGGCTCCCCGCTCGGCAACAATAACCTCTAAAAACGCCTCAATATGCTTGGACATTATTCTAGTTTTTCAAAACGGATGTCGGCAAAGTCTTTTCAACCTGTTTTACAGGCGCTTTCATCGGGACAACGGAAATATAAACGCCAATTCCGATTAAAATCAGAACGAGCAGTTTTGAAATCAGATGTTTTTTTTGCTTTCTCATTTTTTATTCCTAAAACATATAGACAAGTCTTTCTAATAATGCTATACTTTAAAAAAAACAAACAAGATTGTCAAGAAAAGAAAATGAATGCGAAAGTAAAAACACCAAAAATAATACTTCTTGTCGGCATGATGGGATGCGGAAAAACCAGTTTAGGAAAACTTCTGGCAAAACACTTAAACCTCCCTTTCGTAGACAGTGACAAAGAAATTGAAAAAGCCTCCGGTTGCAGTATTTCCGACTTGTTTGCAACTTACGGAGAGGAACAGTTTACCCTTGGAGAAGAACGGATTATGGAACGCCTGTTAAAAGGAAAACCCTGTGTTCTCTCATCCGGCGGACGGGCTTTTTTATCCGAAAAGACAAGAAAAAATTCAAAGAAAACGGCTGTTTCCGTTTGGATACGGGCTGACGTGGATTTACTTTCCAGAAGAACAGAGGGCCGAAAACATCGCCCGCTTGTTCCTGCAAAAGATAACAAACGAGCCATTGAACGCCTTGTTGCCGAATGTTACCCTTTTTATGCAGAGGCTGATTTAACTCTTGACACCCAGTCCGAACCTATACGTCGGACAGTCAAACGGCTTTTAACGCTTTTAGCAGACAAAGATTTAATAGAATTATCTGACGAGGCCAAATGACAACTTCTTTTATTATTTTAGGCATCTGCCTGCTTGGTTCTTTTTTCTTTTCATCATCTGAAACGGCTTTCACGGCATCCTCTGATGCTCTTTTGCACGAAATGCAAAAAAACGGGAATAAGGCGGCAGCCCGAGTTCGCCGTATTAAAAGTAAACCGGACAGATTTTTGGGCGTTATTTTATTCGGCAATAATATCGTCAACATTATGGCAACAGCAGTATCTACAAGTTTATGTATTCACTTTTTCGGTGAAAAATGGGGTGTTTTTATTGCTACATTTATCGTTAGTCTGATTGTTCTTATTTTTTGTGAAATTATGCCAAAAACATTTGCCATCAACAACCCGAACTCTCTTAGTCTTTTCTTTTCTCCTTTGATTTCACTTTTAACATTTCTTTTTGCGCCGTTCGTTATTTTTCTGAACACATTTGTCCGAATAAGTATGCGAATACTCGGACTTCTCAAAAAGGAAAAGGTCAGCGATAACGCCCGAACGGAACTCAGAGGTGCCATAGAACTTCAAAAAAGTACCGAAATAGCCTCAGAACGTCCGATGCTCAAAAGCGTTTTGGATTTAAATGAAGTTGAAGTCGGCGACATTATGACCCATCGCAGAAAAATTGTTTCCTTTGACATAAATGTTCCTATTGACATATTGAAAGAACAGATTTTAGGAAGCCCCTACACACGCATTCCCTTATGGGAGAACGAGCCGGATAACATTGTCGGCATTTTACATACCCGCAACGACGCGGCGGCGGATGTCATCCGCGACGAGGGAACGAAGATCCTGTACGGACAGGACTGGTTCTATGAGGAGCTTCTGGGACTGAAATTCAAGATCACGCCTTTTTCCTTTTTCCAGACAAACTCAAAAGGCGCCGAGGTCCTCTAC
>JAFQJY010000171.1 GCA_017414845.1 Alphaproteobacteria bacterium
ATCAATCCCTTTGAAACGCCGGCAACGACAGAGGCGCAAGCACCTGTCCCACAAGCCATAGTTTCCCCGCTTCCACGCTCCCAAACACGCATTTTTAACGTATGTCTGTTTAATACTTCAACAAATTCAACATTCGTTCTATTGGGAAAGTGCTTATGATTTTCAATAATCGGACCGTCCTTTTCAATTTCAATTTTATCAACATCTTTTACAAATATAACAACGTGCGGGTTCCCTACATTGACAGGTGTTCCTTTGTAGCCTTTTACGGGAGAAACTTTCATCATAACATCTTCTGAAACTTCTGCTTTTCCCATATCAACTTCAACGGCAGAAACTTTTTCTCCCTCAGTAGTCAAGTGTAATCTTTTTATTCCGGCAAGCGTTTCTACGGTAATGTCTTTTTTATCTGTCATTTTGTGGTCATAGACATATTTTCCGACACAGCGAATACCATTACCGCACATCTCTCCCTCAGAGCCGTCAGCATTAAACATACGCATTTTGAAATCAGCTTTTTCAGAGGGCAAAATAACGATTAAACCATCGGAACCGACACCAAAATGCGGTGCGCTGACAGCCTTTGAAACCTCTCCCCAATCTTGCTCTTTTTCTTTAAATCCGTTGACATACACATAATCATTTCCGAGACCATGCATTTTGGTAAATTTCATATCAAGCACCCCTTTGTCGTCTTCTCAACATTTCTTCAAGCAGATTCCCGTTATTCTTTTGAGGAACCTTTGGTGGCTGAACTACTTTTGTCTGTTCAGATTGTTTTTTCTTTAAATCTAAATCCACAATGAGTTTTTGATTTTTAACACTTTCTCCCTTAGTTCTTCCCATAACTTCATCAGGAACAAAACGGGTCATTTTATTCCATTCTTCTTCCGTATGGTTCTTATCTTCAAGATATTCGTTCTTTAAATCCTTCCAAAATTCCATATCCTGAGGAACAGTAGAACCTTTTCCGATTGTAATCCCATGCTCTAACACAGCGCTTTTTGCAAAAACCACACGTTTATCTTCATTAGGTGAACGAAAAGTTACTCTGGGTTCTTTCCCTGCTTTAATACTTGTTTCTTTCATGGAAGAAAGAACCTGCCTGTTTAATTCTTCAAAATTCGGCGCCTTTATTATTGAACCGTTAGAGCCACGAGCCGTAAAACTTCCATCTTCATTTTCCTCAACTTTAAAAGAGGAATCTTTTCCTTTATAGTTTGCCTGTTCATCTTCTTGTTTTTTATCATTAGAGGGTTCCTCTTTCAGAAATTGCTTAGCGTCTTTAAGTTCCTCTAAACTCTCAGCCCCCTCTAACTTTGACATATCCAGTTTTTCGGAACCGTATTTAGAAACAATTTCAGCCCTTTTTTGCCGTATTTTTTCAACAAGATTTTCTGCCATAATCAGTCTCCCTTATTTAACTTGAATATAATTATCATACCACATCTTGACAAAAAACACAACAAAAAAAACGTATTTCCTTTCTCCAAAGCCTAATAATCGGTAAATTTATCCCACTCTACAATCAGAGACTGATTTTATTCATCAATCAGCAATCCTCACCGCAAACCTTCATAGAATAACCGGAATAATCACACATCTTAGGGGCTTGTTTACAACAACCCGCAAAATCTTCAAGTGTATTTAAACTTTCCCCAACTGTATTGTAGTACGTCTCATCTTTGGGGCAAACCGCACAATCTACCTTCGCACAACTGACATGCTCATTTGCAGAAAATGTATAACAGTAATTATCGATATAACCATCACCATACTCAAATGTCTTTTCCAAACCACAGTACTCACAACCTGCCTTTACGCTTCCACTCGGGCAGTCAACACACTTTTCTGCTCTTGCATCCCAAATCTGATTGCCGGCGCATTGACAGCAATCATAACTACCGGTTGGTTCAAGGGTTTGTTCATATACAAAACTCCCTTCACATGTTTTTGTCTGAAATATATAAGGTTCAAAACTATAACAACATTTTGTTTTATCTGCATTACAGCATATCCCTGTACCTGTTCCACATTCATTATCAGACAGACAACACCAAGTATTTTCGCCGGTACCACAAACTTTCTGCCCCTCATCACAAGCAGATGCTTTCACACAATTACCGGCGTCGTCACAGGTTTGTCCTTCCGCACAGTTTGACACAATTTCGCATTCGTCATCAGAAAGTTTCTCGCACTTACTCGCATCGGGCGTCGGTTTATCCTGACATTTGCCATCACACAAAACTTGACCTGTTTTACAACAAACGACATCCTTATCAGCACAGTACTCATCTTCTCC
>JAFQJY010000172.1 GCA_017414845.1 Alphaproteobacteria bacterium
TAAATACGTACCACCGTTGACGAGTGCCGAAGCAGCAGCCGCTACATGTAAAGGTGTAAAAGAAAGCCCGTAGCCATAACTGGCCGTGACGGTTGTTGTATCTCCCCAAGTATTCGGTGTCAGTGGGGTCGCTTTTTCGGGTAATTCAAAAGATAATGTGTCCATCAACCCTAAACTTTTAAAAAAATCTTGTTGTTTTTCTGCCCCGACGGCCATACCGATTTTAGCGGCGCCGATATTAGATGAGTAAATCAATACTTCGGGATAAGTCAAAATTCTGCCTTCCGGATGAGGTAAATCCGTTATCTTATGCCAACCGACTTTTAAAAATTCTTCACTGGCGTCAACAGTATCTGTCACTTTAAAAAGTCCGCTTTCAAGTCCGAGTGCCGCCGTAAAAATCTTCATTACGGACCCAAGTTCATAAACGCCGACGGTCGCACGATTAAAAAGTGTCTCGTTCGTTCTTGTTTCTCTTAAATTAGGATTGTAATCCGGTAAAGATACAAGAGCTAAAACTTCTGCCGTGTGAATGTCCATAACAATTGCAGCAGCGCCGGTCGCTTGATTTTTTTGAACAGCAGAGATAAGACTGTTGCGAACAATATCCTGAACGGCAAGTGAAAGGGATAACTGAATAGGTTCTTTGCTCTCATATAAACGATTGTTAAAGGCTTTTTCAATACCGGCAACCCCGTTTCCGTCAACATCCGTAAGGCCGAGGATATGTGAAAAAAGAGGCCCTTGCGGGTATATTCTCTTTTCAACGGGATCAAAGTTGAGTTGAGGATAGCCTAAGGCATTGACACGATATTGTTCCTGAGGCGACAATCCTCTTTTAAGATATTTAAAATGTGCTTTTGATGCCAGTTTTTCATAAACTTCTTTAACAGACAAGTCTGGAAGAACGCTTACAATGTCTTCTGCCATCTCTTCGGGATTGTCCACTTCCGATGCATTGACATATAAATCAGAAACAGGCAGAGAAATAGCCAAAACATTGCCGTTTCTGTCAATGATACTGGCTCTGGATACGGGAATATAATTTTCTTCCAGAGTAAATTCAGGTGTTTTCAAAAGTGTTCTGTTTAAAACGGTTTGTTGAAACAGACGGGCGATAATTACTAAAAATAAAAGCGTGAATCCGATACATAAAAACAGAATACGCATTCGCCCGGTTTTTAGAACAGATACGGTTCCTTCATCTAAAAAATAATATCGTTCCGTTTGACGAAGAGGTAGTTCCTGTCCTAAGGGATAAGTTTGTTCGTTCGTTTTTTTGAAAAAAGACATTATGGCTCCTTTTTCAGCAGAGAGAGAACAGGCTTTCTTTTAGGTAACTTCATTTCCCTGAACATAATTCTTTCAAAGGAAATAACTTGTTCGGGGTTGATTTTTTGAAGTGTTGTATAGGTGTCAACTAAGACTCTCAGACGAGGAGGGTCGGTTAAATGAGCCCAATCTGCTTTAAGTGTATGAATTTCCCAACGGTCTTCTTTGATTTGACGTTGCAGTGCATAAAGTATTTCCTCTTCTTTAATCACTTCGTATTTTAAGAGGAACATGCCGACACCGGCGACCATCGCAATGAGAACAAAAAAACAGTTTAATACAAAACGATTCATGAAATCCTCCGAACAGCACGCAGGCGACTTGAACGGGAACGAGGATTGTTCTTAATTTCGTTCTCAGAGGGTTGAACAGCCTTTTTTGTCAGCAGTTCAAAATGAGCATCCGTTTGAGGTAGGGGAGGTGCATAACGGTTAGCAGACGGAATATTTCCGCTTAAAGTATTAAAAGCCTTTTTGACACGTCTGTCTTCCAATGAATGAAAAGAAACGACAACAAAACGTCCGTCTTTTTTTAAAAGCACAGGGGCTTTTGTCAGCACATCATCTAAGACGCCCATTTCGTTGTTGACGTAAATGCGAAGGGCTTGGAAAGTTCTGGTTGCCGTATCGGATTGACCGGGTTTAAAAGGCATGACGGAATGAATGGTACGAGCCAATTCCATAGTCGTTTCAAAAGGTTTAATTTTTCGTTGTTCGGCTATTTTGGAGGCAATCCTACGTGAGGCTTTCTCTTCGCCGAATTCAAAGAAAATATCGGCCAGTTCTTTTTCTTTGAATGTATTGACAATATCGGATGCCGTTTGTCCGACAGAGGACATACGCATATCAAGAGGACCGTCTTTTTGAAAAGAAAAACCACGTTCCGGCGTGTCTATCTGCATGGAGGAAACGCCTAAGTCCAGTA
>JAFQJY010000173.1 GCA_017414845.1 Alphaproteobacteria bacterium
AAAAAATCCGTTGAAGAATTGTTGTCTGACGCCGGCTATGATGCCTATTACGCCGACACACTTGAAAAACAAAATGCCATTGCCCCCTATTTCGCACGAGGAGAAGAATTGTGTACATTCAGGGACAGCACACGTTATCAAAGATATCATATTATCAATGCTGTCCGAAAGGATGTTGACCAAATCAAACGAAAGGATTTTCCGTCCCCTGAACGTGAAGACAGATACGGTACATCCGTTATTTCCATACAGGTTTTAAAAACAGGCGGATTTATCTCCATTAAAAACAGGTATAATCATATTGTTGAAAATCCGGACAATACATTTTCATCCAACCCTGATAATATTATTTTAGGATTAGGGGATGCCATTCGGCGCCAATTTAATGTAGATTTTTCTTCCCAAAAAGTTCCTTTACCTGACAACTACACCGTTCAAAACGGACGTATTTTTAAATATCATCGTGAAGCACAAAATATCTACTTCGGAGACGGATTTTGGGTTGAGGACGGTCAGATATCCAAAATCAATCCCGATTATCAAATTTTATGTGATACCATTGTTTTAGACTTAAAAGAAAAGAGATTTTTCTCAACGAACTCAGACGAAAAAACAGTGACTGTTTTAAATGAGGAAATCAACGGAAAAAAACTTTCTGTCAGGACAGATAGCGATAAGAAAAGCGTTTATCTTGACGACAAATTATTTATGGAAGTTGCAAAAGACGGTTCGCAAATTCTGTCTCTGAATTTGGAAAAAACAACCGAACTTCCGAACAAAGCATTTGAATATATTCATCTGAAATCTTTAAATATCCCTAATTTAGAAAAAATGGGAAGTCACTGTTTTTTAGGTGGAATAGAACAGATACATACGACAAAAAAAGTTCTTGTTAAAGGTGACTTGGATATCAGCGGACAAAACTTAAATGCACTTCCTGACTTTTCAAACTTTATTGTAGACGGTTCTTTTCATTGCAGTCAAAACAACCTGACTTCACTGAAAGGTTCTCCACGGCTTGTTAAACATGATTTCAGTTGTTATTTTAATCGTTTAACGGATTTAACGGGCTGTCCCTTAGTCGGCAAAGACTTTAACTGTTCTCACTGTCAGCTTTCTTCTTTGAAGGGAATCCAACCTGTTATCAACGGTTCATTTCACTGCGATAACAACAATCTTCAAAACTACGATTATTTTCCACAAACAGACCTTCACTATACCTATACGGAAGGTAATCCTGCGGGACGATACGGCGCTCTTGTTAGAAAAGGTCTCATTTCACGTCCTAAAACAGAATTTGTATCAGCGCAAGAAGTCGTTGCAAGACAATCACGTATTTCAAAAATCGCAGAGTTGTTTTTTAAAAAACACGAGCGATAATTTCTGTTGACAGAACAAAACCGTTTTGATAGGAAATATCTCACATTTATTTTACGGGAATAAAATGAAAACGCATTTCAAATTATTTATGTCTTATGTTTTGCCATCCATTATCGGCATGCTCGTTGTCGGTTCATATAGCATCGTTGATTCAATTTTCATCGGACAATACGGCGGGAAAACAGGACTGGCCGCCGTATCACTCACATGGCCTCTCGTAATGCTTTTCGGCGCCCTTGGCGACATGCTTGGAACAGGCGCAGGCATTTTAATTTCTCAATCCAGAGG
>JAFQJY010000017.1 GCA_017414845.1 Alphaproteobacteria bacterium
ATAATAGCAAAGCTGTTAACTGAGTTTTCGGGATAACGCCAATAAAACTTTGGCATATCTTCAGCCCATTGCTCGGGAACAAGCAAATAAAAAATGCCAAGAATACGGCAAAGAAAAGGAGATTTCACCATGTTAAAAGATGTGAAACAGAATTTAATCGCAACCTACAAAAACCACGAAACCGACACCGGTTCCCCGGAAGTTCAGATTGCTCTTCTGACTGAAAGAATCAATCACTTAAACGAACACATAAAATTAAACACAAAGACCATCATTCCAGACGCGGTTTACTCAAAATGGTTGGTAAAAGAAAAGGTTTGCTGGCTTATCTTATGAAGAAAGACATCAACCGTTACAGAGCAATCATCGAAAAATTAGGTTTAAGAAAGTAATTTTCTCGGTAGTGTTCGACTTGCCGGAATTACTTTTAAAGTCATTCTAAAAAACAAACGGCAAGCTGATAATTCCCATCGGCTTGCCGTTTTTTCATTCCCGAAAAAACAAATTTTTTATACAAAAAAAGAAAGGGACAAGCTAAGGTTATAGCAATTGAAAAACCTTTGAA
Organism: Alphaproteobacteria bacterium; assembly: GCA_017414845.1. The sequence continues at coordinate 566 of JAFQJY010000017.1, forward strand.
TTTTTAAAAATTGTCATTCTGAGGAAACAAAGTGACCGAAGAATCTCACAATTTTTATCAGATAGCTCATTAGATTCTTCACTTCGTTCAGAATGACAAAAGGAAGTTCAGAATGACAAAAAGAAGCTTAAAACAACACAGCGTGATGTTTTAAAGTGACAATCTGAATTCACAAAAAATTCAAATGTTTTTCAAGTGCTAAAGCCGTGGCTCCCCTTTCTTAACATCAAAAAGAAAAGGAGATTACAAAAAAATGTTCAGAACTTTTGAAACTACTTTTGCCGGCAGACCTTTAGTGGTTGAAACCGGCAAAATGGCACAGCTGGCAAACGGCTCTTGTTTGGTTCGTTGGGGTGAAACCGTTGTTATGGTTAACATCACCGCTTCCAAACAGCCCAGAGAAGGAATTGATTTCTTTCCCTTATCTGTTGACTACGAAGAAAAACTGTATTCCGTTGGTAAAATTCCCGGCGGCTTCTTAAAAAGAGAAGGCAAACCCACCGAAAAAGCAATTTTAGCATCCCGTGCCATTGACAGACCTATCCGTCCCTTATTCCCCAAGGATTTAAGAAACGACGTTGTGGTTGTGGCAACTGTATTATCTGTGGAACAGGACAACCAGCCCGAAATCGCAGCATTCTTAGGAACTGCAATTTCCTTGGCGATTTCCGATATTCCCTTCAACGGTCCCATCGCTTCCGTTGGTGTTGGCTTAGTTGACGGTGAACTGATTGTTTGCCCCAATGCCGAACAAAGAGCTGCTTCCGATTTGGATTTAACCGTGGCAGGTTCTTTGGAAAAAATCGTCATGATTGAAGCCGGTGCAAACCAGGTTGACGAAAAAACCATGCTGGATGCCATCAAATTAGGTCACGTTGAAATCAAAAAAATGTGCGAATTTATTAACAGCATCGCAAAAGAAATCGGCAAAGAAAAATTCGGCTATCAATCCTTTGAATTGGATAAAGACATTTACGAAACCGTTAGAGCATATGCAGAAGATAAAATCAAAGCAGCGATCATTTCTGACCAGAAAGAAGTGAGAGAAGGCGGCGTTGATGCAGTATGCAAAGAAGTAACCGAACATTTCCAGGATGAAATTGATCCTGCTGTATTGGGCGAATGTTTATACAAGCTGCAGAAAATGATTG
>JAFQJY010000018.1 GCA_017414845.1 Alphaproteobacteria bacterium
AAGAAGGGACTTTTAATGTGTTGCCGGATAATTTAACGGTATATGTACGTGTTTTTAAACCCTCCGGTGAGTTGAAAGGAATTTTGGTTCATGATAATCGCAATCCGGATAAACGGGTTCTGCTTGTCGCCGAAAGCGGTCTGTTTTTTAGTGGCGGTTCTAATATGCGTATCATTATGAATAACGGGAAAAGACAAGAGTTTGACAAAAAAACGAATACTTTTTCTTCTCTCAATTTTGAACACTATACGATGGTGTTTGAAGAAAAAAACTCCGGTAAAGTTCGCTCACAGGGAGAAAGGGAACGAACTTTATCCGATTTGCTTTTTATGGAGGAAGGACAACAAGGATTGGATGCTTCCGATATTCGTGAATTTCGTGTGGAGGCATTTAAACGTTTAACACAACCGCTGTATGCCTATGTTTTTCTGATTGTTGCCTTACTTCCGATGTTGCTCGGTTCCTACAACCGCAGAGGACAAAATGACCGAATTTATATTTCTGTTTTTTCTGTTATATTGTTGCAGTCGGCATCAATCGGGTTTGAGAATCTCGCAGGAAAAAATCTTTGGTTCTTGATTATGATGGGGCTGAATATCTTGGTTCCCGTATTCGTCGGAGGATATATTTTTAAGAAAAATTCCGTTCGCCGTAAAAAAAAAGGAATACTTAAATTTGCAGTTATTTTGGCATTATTGATATTATCTTCACCGGCAAGGGCAAATATGTCTTTGACGGATATGCGTAAAAGTGCGCCTGAACCTCAATTTGTTCGTGATGATGATGTTCATAAAGACGCTCCGGTTGATTTTGAAGCAGATGCGATTTCTTACAACGAAAAAGAACAGACAATGACGGCTTCCGGAAATGTCATTTTGGAGCAACAGGGAACAATTTTAAAGGCAGATAAACTGATTTTTAATCAAAAAACAAAAGAGTTAAAAGCAGAAGGAAATGTTGTTCTGACACGTCCTGATGGTGTGGAAATGATTTCTGAACATGCCGAACTTTCGGGTGATTTTAAAGAAGGCTTTATTCAAATGGTTCAGATGAAGTTAGCAGACGGTTCTACCTTTAAAGCAAATTCCGTCACAAGGACGGATGGAGGAAATATCATTGATTTGGATAAGGCGTTTTATACACCCTGTACTTATTGCGACGGAGAATCGCCTCTGTGGAGCGTTCGGGCAGGTGAGGTTACGCACAACTATAAGAAAAAAAGATTTACCTATAAAAATGCCGTTTTAAAAATCAAAGAAATACCTGTTTTTTATTGGCCATATCTGAGATATCCGGATTTTCAGGTTAAACGGGAGACAGGGTTCTTGACACCCTCATTGCGTGGTTCTTCGGAAATGAGTACGGGATTTGATTTGCCGTTCTTTTGGGCTATTTCGGACAGTCAGGATTTAACAATAACACCGACGATTTCTTTTACGCATATGCCTTTGGTTCAAGGGGAGTATAGGGGACTTTTTACAAAAGGTCGTTTGGATGTCAGTTTTTCGGCAACAAAAGATAATGATGATAAAAATCTGGCGCATATCAGAGCAGATATGGAGTACGATATCAATGATGAATTTCGTTTAACGGGACAACTTTTTAGGACAAATAACGAAACCTATTTCAGACGGTATCCGATTAGTCATGTGGATGAACAGGAACCTTGGATACAAAGTAATTTAAACTTGGATTATTTCGGTGAAAATACGTTTGGGTATGCCCGTCTTTATTCTTTTCAGACATTGCGACGTAATGTCAGTCAAAATACCTTGCCGATAGTTCCGCAACTCAACTATCAGTATACGACGGAACCTTTATGGAAAGGGCTGTATGCCACTACACAAATCAACGCAGCCGGTGTCTATCCGGATACGGATCCGCAATCCAGCCGTTTATCTGTGGAACAGGTTTTTCAGGCACCGTATGTTTCGGATTTAGGGTTCGTTGTAGACAGCCGTGCCTCTTTCCGAATAGACGGCTATATGATAGAAACAAAAGAGAACGAAACCGTCAATACAAGCCGTCTGTATCCGAATATGTCTGTTAAAGTCAGGTATCCTTTGATGCAAAGTGGAGAAAATTACACGCAGATTTTAGAGCCGATTGTCATGGGTGTTTGGGCGCCTAATTCTAAAAACAAAGAAGTTATACCTAATGAGG
>JAFQJY010000002.1 GCA_017414845.1 Alphaproteobacteria bacterium
GCAGCAGGACGATAAATATCCAACGATGCCATTAAAACCGTCTTTCCCTCTTTCTTCAAACGAAGAGCCAGTTTTGCCACAGATGTTGTCTTACCCGACCCTTGAAGTCCGACCAACATAATAACCGTCGGTGCATGAGGGGCATAAACAAGATTTGTCCCATCAGTTCCAAGTGTTTCCACCAAAACATCGCTCACGATTTTGACAACCTGTTGTGCCGGCTGAACGGCTTTGATAACATCCTGTCCGACAGCCTTTTCTTTCACGCTTTGCATAAATGTTTTAACAACAGGAAGAGCAACATCGGCTTCCAACAATGCGATTTTTATTTCACGCAAAGATTCATCCACCATATCGGCCGTTAAAATCCCACGGGATTTTAACTTATCAAAAATTTTTCCAAGCCGATCGGCCAATGTATTAAACATTTAAAAACTCCTATACAAAAATAGCATCAGTGCGCGTACTCACGGGCTGATGGATCTCTACAAAGCGAGACTGTTTTACGACAGTTTCTCTTGAAAGTACCGTCAATATATCGGATTCTTTTTTATTTGTCAACACTAATTTTAAAAAATCTCGTTTAAAGTCAAACAACGGTATAATCTTTAAATTTTCAAATTTTTACAGACACTTGTTAAAAAAAGAGCATTGTTTTTTAAAATAAAGTATGCTAGAACGAAAGTATACAAACAAACAAGGAGTTTATCTATGAAATACAGACTTGGTTTAGACATGGGTGCCACTTCCATCGGTTGGGCTGTTTACAACATTGAAAACGACACTGTTGAGGATATGGGGATTCGTATTTTTGACGACGGCAGAGAAGATAAAACAAAGAAATCTCTTTGTGTTAAACGCCGAGAAGTCCGTGGTGCAAGACGGCTTCAAAACAGAAAGCGCATGCAAAAGGCGTATTTATTAAAAACACTTATTCAGTACGGTTTATTTCCGAAAGCAAAAGAGGAACAACAAGCCTTAAAATCCTCCGATGTTTACGGTTTAAGAAAAAAGGCGCTGGATGAAAAGATAACGCTTTACGAATTCGGACGTGTTTTATTTCAACTGGTTCAGCGCAGGGGATTTTTATCCAACCGAAAGGACAACAGAGAAGAAGGGGGAAAACTCAAAGCCGGTTATGCTCATTTAAAAGAGAAAATGGCTTCGGAAAATGCAAGAACTTACGGCGAATATCTTTATAATCAAATTTTGCGAGGAGAATCGCCTCGTCTTAAAGGCATTATTGATTCTGACGGAAAATTTAAAGGAGATGATTTTCCTTTTCGCGAACTTTATATCATGGAGTTTGAAACACTTTTTGAGAAACAGCAACAGTATTATTCTGATGTTTTGACGTCTGACTTAAAAGCGCTTCTTAAAGACGTTTTATTTTTTCAGCGTCCTTTGAAAGAAGCCGAGGAAGGCATGTGTACGTTTGAATATGGGGAAAAACGAATTGCCAAAGCGCATCCGTTGTTTCAGGAGTTTCGTATTTGGCAACATATTATGAATCTGGAATTTTGTTCGGAAACGGAATCGGAATACAGACGTTTATCTCAAAAAGAAATTGAACGACTTGTTTTTATTCTTCAACACCCGACGGACTACATTAAAACGAAAAAAGCCCTTTTAACTTATAAAGAGATAAAAGCACTCCTCGGATTAGATAAAAAGGGGTTGTTTAATTACGAATTAAAATCATCAAAAGAGGATGACACAAAAGGCGTTTTAGCCGACACAACCGCATTTGCCGTCGGACAGGTTGAATGTCTTCGTCCCGTATGGGAAAACCTTTCCGAAACGGATAAAGAGGAAATTGTTAAAATTATTTCACGGCCGGAAACCTACATCAAAAAACCGAAGAAGGTTTCTGCCGAAGGATATGATGCCCTCATCATTGACTGCCTGTGCCAGCGCTTTTCGTTGAGTAATGAAGTCGGACAAGCCCTCCTCTATGACGTAGAGTGGGAGGCCGGCTTTGGGGCTTTATCCGAAAAAGCCCTGCGCAAAATCGTAGAGGCGATGAAGACAGGCATGACCTATGACATGGCATGTCAGGAGGCAGGCTATCACCACAGCCATAAAGAAACGGTACATCGGGATTTTCTGCCCTATTACGGCGAGATTTTGGAGCAAAGTTGCATCGGACAAAAAGATAATCCGACAACGCCCGAAGAACGCTACGGCAAAATTGCC
>JAFQJY010000019.1 GCA_017414845.1 Alphaproteobacteria bacterium
ATTTATCAGAAGAAAATTCTTTCTTGTTTCATAAAAAGGCGTAGATTGTTCTGCCGTTCGTCCGATATTGTTTTTGATTTCCAAATCAACTTTTGGATTTAAGCCCAACACTTGAACGACATTTTCATGCCCTAAAAGCGTTGCAATATGAAGAGGCGTATTTCCTTCTCTGTCTTGAATATTCGGCTTGATATCCGGATGAAGCAGGAACATATGTACATAGGTATGTTTTCCCTTTTCAGCCACATCATAAAGAGGTGTTTTTCCCTCATTATCCCGTACATTGACATCTGTTTTAGGATGAAAAAGCAGGAAGCGGAATATATCATCATTTTTCATCTTAGAAGCATAATGTAAAGCAGTTTTTCCATATTCATCCTGTGCATTTACATCCGTTTCAGGATGTCTTCCCAGAAGATGAACCAGTGCATAATTGTCACTTAAAACTGCTTTATGAAGGAGGGATTTTGTATCTGACTTAGGCTTTTTAGAAACATCCACATCTTCACGAGACAAAATAGTTCTAACTACCGGAACATTTTCCAACCTCACGGCCGTACAAAGAACCGTTTCTCCTTTGGAATCCTCAGCATTTATATCTGTTTTCGGATTTTGTGCCAATAGCATGGCAATACCCGCACGACGATTTGAAACAGCATATATAATTGCCGGAACGCCATCCTTTTTAGCATTGATATTCGCACCTTTTTTCAGCAACTTATGAATCTGAAAAAGTTTTCCCTGTGTACAGGCATTAAAAAATGCCTCATCCAACAACTTTTGACGAAAAGAAATAGCCTTGTTTAAGAACTCTTTTAATTCCATAAGCATCCTACGAACCACGTCCATCTCGCTCTTTCTGTTTTCTTAAACGAGCCTCATTGATGGAAGAATGATATACCAACGGCGTAATTTTAGGAATACCACCCCGAATTTTTTCCATTCTTCGTATCATCAACCGTAAGTCAAACCCAGATGCCATTTCCTCTGCCGTTGCATTTAAACGGTTGCGTACAGAGAAATAAACTTTTGGACTAACCGCTAATGTTTGAGTTGCTTTTTCATGTCCTTTCATAGACGCAAGATGAAACGGCGTATTCCCGTCAATATCCTGTATATTCGGATCAATTTCTCTATGAGATAACAGATGTTTCACATAACCGGACTTCCCCTCAAAAGCCGCAACATGAAGAGGTGTTTGACGTTTCATATCCAACGCATTGACTTTCACTCTCGGATGAGAAACAAGCAATCTGACAATTTCAGAACTGTTTATTTTCGTAACGGCAAGGTGTAAAGGCGTCTGTCCTTTTGCATCCCGAACATTCATATTTGTTTTTGGATTTTCACTGAGCAAACGAACAGCCGTGTAATCCTGTTTCAGAACAGCCTCATGCAACAGAGAAGCCCCCATCCAATTCGGCTTTCTGTTCGTATCAATATCCTCTCTTTTCATCAGCGCCTTAATTGTACCGGACATTCCGCCCCGAGCAATAGCCCAAAACAGAGGCGTCGTCCCGTGTAAATCACTTGCATTGACATCTGTCTTAGGATTCTGCGCCAAGTACATAGCGACATCATTATGCCCGAAAGAAACAGCAGAAAGAATCGCCGGGACATCATCATATTTAGCATTGATATCTGCTCCCTTCTTTAACGCCCTTTTAACGCCTTTTAAATCGCCGTCAGCACAGGCACAGATAAATTCCCTATCCAATCTTTTTTTACGAAAAGGGATAACTTTGTTTAAAATATCATTGAAATTCATAAGAATAATACTCCTTTAATGAACGTTATTGTATGAAAAAGAGAGTATCTGTCAAGCCAAATCATTCACGTACCTTTTCTTTTGAAGATTTTAAAGTTTTTTCGGACAACAAATCACTTGAAGATTTAATCACACGAATACGAGAAGTTCTCTCTTGAAGCGGTGGACGAGTATCCTCTTTATCCGAAAAAACAGCCTCCATATGCTTGATTTTTAGATGTCTGTCTCTCATAGAAAACATAAGCCGACGTTCTTGTTTTTCTGCCTTTATCGGGTTATATCCGTCAAGTTGTTTAAGACATTTGCCGATTTTCCCTGCAACTTTAACCGTAGCGACGGAAAGGCTGGCAATACCTCCGACGATAATACCGTTTGAAACAGCAACACCGGCAAAGGCAAGCGCAGACCCACTCCCTGCCATCCCTGTTACAGCGCCTCCGATACCCATAAGAGCGCCGGTCGCTATCGGGGTTAAAGCAGAAAATTGCACCAATCTACTCTTCCGAAATGAATCCGCTATTTCAGAAAGGTAAAATTTCGGAGAAACCAGATTATTAAAAATTTTCCTTTGATCCCGAAGCTTATAGAATTTTTCAGCTTCCTTAACAATGGCCTTTTCCTCCGCTTCAATCAGTTTTTTATCTACATCAAGCATAAGCACTCTCCTTTCTGTAATAGGTACTGTATTCTTTTTTCAGCATTTTGTCAAGTTTTTTATATACAAGTTTTGTAAAAAAGTATTGTTTTTTCTTTTAAAGAAGAGTACTCTTACCTCATTAAAGCGAGGTTTATCATGACAAATTTTAAAAAAATATCTGTTTTTATTACAAAACACACCTGTTCTCTTTTGGTTGTTTTGGGGGCACTTTATCTTCTTTCCGACTGGAAAGGACTATGGAAAAACATTAAAAATCTGGATGCCAAAGCCTTAAACATTGATATTTATTTAAAGGCAGGTATTTTCTTTTTGATTATGATACAACTCGTTGATTTTTTAACGGTATTTCTTAAAAACAGATTTTTCAAACGCACGCAAATGGATAAAGGGACAGCCTATGCTGTTGCAAGAACAATTAAATATCTGGGCTGGATAGCAACCCTCTGGGGAACAATGGCAATTTTAGGTATAGATATGAAAAACCTTGCTATTGTTTTCGGCGCTTTGTCTGTCGGTATCGGTTTCGGATTACAAAACATTGTCAACAACTTTGTGTCAGGACTTTTGATTTTATTTGAACGTCCGATAAAAGTCGGCGACTGGATTCTTGTCAAGGGACAAGAAGGCGTTGTTAAAAGTATCAACATTCGTTCAACCGAACTTGAAACGGCAGACGGATACAACATTTTAATCCCGAATTCCATTATTATCTCAAATGAACTGAC
>JAFQJY010000020.1 GCA_017414845.1 Alphaproteobacteria bacterium
GAGGCGTATGTACCGTACCGACATGTCCTCCGGGAACACCGCAAGGTGCAGAACCTTACCCCAGTTGCAAATGTCCGACAGGCACAGAAGATGTCGGAGGCGTATGTACCGTACCGACATGTCCTCCGGGAACACCGCAAGGCGCAGAACCCTATCCCAGTTGCAAATGTCCGAGCGGACAAACAGAAGTAAACGGGGTTTGTACCGAACCGACCTGTCCCGATGGAACACCTGACGGCGCACAACCCTATCCGAACTGTCAATGTTTAGAAACAGAAGAAATCATCAACAATACCTGTACAGAGAAATGTCCTCTCGGATATAAACGAAATGACATCGGCAGATGTATTCCCCTTATCGGTGATCCTGTTGCAAATCCTAACCCCGATAGCGTAGCCAATTCTTCTGCCTTTAAATACGGAGGTTTTTTAAAGTCAATTAACGCACACTATGCTCATGCCCGAGGTTATACAGGCTTTATAGTTGATCGGAATTGGATACAAACGGCCACACAGTCCGGTGTAACACCAACTATATCAGACAAACGTGTTCGTGTCGGTATTTTGGACGGCGGAACAGATTATGATCATCCTATCCTTGCCGGACGTATTGTGGCACAACACAATTTTGACTATGGTCCTTGCCGTAACGGAGACACAACAAACTGCTACGGGTGGAAATATGTCGGGATAGCCACCACCGGAGAACGAGCAGGAAACTTTGTTTTTTATAAAGAAGATAGTTCGTATGAAATTCTTCTCGGCGAAGATGAGCACGGAGAAAAAGTTTATTACACTCAAGAACAAATAGACGATATCTTTAAATATTACCCTGCCGACTACGATTGGGATGATTTGGAAAATGATGCAAATCCGCATGAAATTCCAGATGACACAGAGTACCAAGGCAATTTCATCTATACAAACATGCTTAGCAAAGACCACGGAACTCATGTTGCCGGCATTGTCGCAGGCAACGGAGAAAGGGAGCAAACCGGCATGAACGGTGTTGCTAAAGATGCCGAACTGGTGATCGGACACTATGAACCAAACCGATCGTACCGAGAAACAAACAAAAGTGTTCTCTCGTCTTATATGATGCAGACTTTTGCTGACGATAAAATCCGCGTCTTAAATTTGAGCATATGTCCGAAATATGAAGCAGAAGCAGAAAACCAAGCCTCTTATCTATTAAACCACAACATTACGGAAAGATTTACGACAGATGATATTGAGGCCTATAAAATCGCAGCACGAAACGATATTGTCCTTGTCTTCGCTGCCGGCAATGCAAACCAAGAACAACCCAGCATTTTAGGAGGTGTTTTACTTTCTGATGAACTCAACGGAACAAATGATAAAGATGCTGATTTGACAAATCTTTTGATTACGACCGTATCTGCCGTATCTACGGATGACGGACAAACATGGCAAAAAGCATCTTATTCCAACAAGTGCGGTGCCAGTAAAGATTGGTGTCTGGCAGCACCTGGGGGCGATTATAAAACCTTTAAAAATGATGGAGAAGCAAAAGGGCTTAATGGTGATGAATTATCCGAATATACCTTGAGTGGTTTGATTTATTCTGCTGTAAAAAAAGATGATAAACATGTCTCAGATTACGGTTATATGGACGGAACCTCACAGGCCGCTCCTGTTGTAACTGGCAGTGTGGCCGTTTTAATGGGTGCTTATCCGTATTTAAGTTCACAAGACATTGTCGCTATCCTCTTTGAAACGGCAACAGACATCGGAGCCCCCGGTACTGATGACGTTTTCGGACGTGGACTGGTTGATTTGAAAAAAGCAACGGAACCCGTTGGTGATTTATGGCTCCCGACACAGTATCGGACGACAGCCGGTGGTGCTTCGGTTGCCTCCTCACGTGTCACTTTGCCTTTGGCACTGACTTCTTCGGCACTTAAAAATATGCCTCAATCCATTATGATGCTGGATAAATATGCCAGACCTTTCGCTATGAGTACAAATTCCCTTATCCGTAAAGAAGAACATCAGAAACAAAACTTCGCCGACACATTAAAAGCATTTACACACAGAAAGAAAAAACTGCAAAAACCCTCAGAAAACTTCTCTTTCGCTTTCAGTGAGCCGATTACAAATCAAAGCGACTTATCTGCCGGATTTATGGAAATGAACTATACAACGGAAACTGGAAATGCATTCAGTTTTGCGTTTAGTGAAGAAACCGCATTACATCAAAAAAACTTCTTTGAAAAATCAATGCAAAATCCATTTTTACAGATGAGAAATGCTTATACGTTAAACGGTGATTTTAAACTGACGGATACCCTTTCTTTTGAAACAGGCTTAACCTACGGAGAAAGCGCATTCATTAAAGACAGAGATATGGCCTCCTCACTGGAAGATGATGCCTCACTTATGAATATCGGCATTTCTTACAAGATGGCCGATAGTTTGACCTTTAATATGTCGGCAGGTATGCTGAACGAGGAAGAGTCATTATTAGGACTGAGCGGAAACGGCGCCTTTGATGTGAACGGAAGCAGAACGGAATTTGTTTCTGCCGGTCTTAAATGGCAAGCGACCGAGAACTTGTGTTTCGGAGCATCCTATACACAAGGCTTCACAAAGGCCGACAAAACAGGTAGTTTATTATCTTTTACGGATTTAAAAAGCGACAGTATGGCGTTTGATGTTTCCTATGACTTAGATAAAGAACGGACGATTGGTTTCAGCGCCTTATCTCCGCTTAAAATCACGAACGGAAGTGCCCTTTTAAGATTGCCGATTGCCCGTGACGGACACAGTGATACTGTCTACTATGATACAATCAAGAGCAACTTAAACGAAGGTAGCCGAGAGTGGGATTTAGATGTGTTTTATACGCACCTTGTCGGAGATGTACTGTTACAGGCACAAACGGGACTTCGTTTAAATCCAGAGCATAATGCCGATAACAGCACTGATTATCGTGCAATGATAAGCGCCTCTTTTGACTTCTAAGTGAGGATATATGGAAAAACCTATCTGTACAAAATGTCCTCGTCTATGTGCATTCATAGAAGAAAATAAAAAGAAGTTTCCGACCTTTTATAATGCTCCTGTTCCGTCATTTGGAGATGAAAAAGCAGAACTTCTCATCGTCGGACTAGCTCCGGGATTAAAAGGGGCTAATCAAACAGGACGCCCTTTTACCAAAGATTATGCGGGCGATTTACTCTATCCGACACTGATTAAATACGGATGGGCAAAAGGTATTTATTTAGCCGAACCTGATGACGGATTGACACTGACCGGTGCCATGATTACAAACGCTGTTCGCTGTGTTCCGCCACAGAACAAAGTTTTACCGGCAGAAATCAAAAATTGCAATAACTTATTGAAAGAACAAATCAGCGCTTTACCTCATCTGCGCTTTATATTGGCGCTCGGAACGGTTGCTCACGGGGCTGTTTTACAGGCATTTAATTTAAAGAAAAGTACCTATAAATTCGGACACGGGTCAAGCCACCTACTTCCTAATGAAATGGTACTCTTTAACAGTTATCATTGCTCACGCTATAATACAAACACAGGCGTTTTAACAACCGAGATGTTTGAAGCCGTTTTTGATAAAATCAAGGCATTTAGATAAACCGGTTTTGATCCTGTTTTCAAAAATTCTACTCCTTAACATCCACTTTAAAAAATCACCTATGTAATTTTTAGAGACATTTTATCTGTTCAAATTATGGAAGATAGTTCAGTCTATGGAGCTTGCCAATTCCAATAAGTTGTTCGCACATTTTTCCATCTTGGCAAATTTCTTCCTTACGTATTCTTTATTTTTCTGTACATTTATTTATTTTAGGTTGTATTTTATTAAACAGTCTTCTATCTTTTAATGCGAACAACACAAAAAACACCTTAATATTTTAGTGTTTTTTATTATAATACATATTATAATATGCAAAATATATATAAATAACTATTTACAATTGTATATAATTGTGTTATAGTGGAATCGTTTCAGGAAGTTGGAGGATGATTTTCTGTAATGGGAGGATTATCAGAAAATTTTGGGACTTTCCTGAAACACACTACATATATTTTGATTTTACGGAGGACTGAATGATTTTAAAGAATGTTGTCGTGAATGGGCGCAGAACGAGTATGCGACTTGAAAAGGAAGTTTGGAATGCCCTGTCGGAAAGTTGTAGAAATCAAAACATCTCTTTAAACACCCTTTGTTCACAGATAGAGAAAACAAAAGATAAAAGAGGGCTCTCTTCCGCTATGCGCATCCCCGC
>JAFQJY010000021.1 GCA_017414845.1 Alphaproteobacteria bacterium
ATAATCATTGCTTTGATGTTTGTTATGAAAAGGAGAGTTTTTTCTTATATTTCCGATTGAAGGGGCATTTATTTCGGCTCTGTAATCTGTTTTGGCTTCTTTTCGCCATTTTTTATAAGCCTGCTTTTCATCACGTTCTTCCTGTTTTAACCGTTGTTCAACCGTCTTTTTAAAGTCGCTGACACAAAGAGCATCTTCGGGATGTCGTGCAACGGTTTTTAATAGTCTGGAAAAGCCGACACGTCGTGTATTTTTTTCCTTGTTCATTAAACGTTCGTAACTAATCCACAGCATTTGAACTTTATGAAGGGGCTTTAACTGTTCCTTGCTCAATCCGAAGTCCTCTAAGGCATGAGCCAGTGTATTTGCCGTGAATAAAAGTCGTCTGTCACGTTGATGGCTCAGAAAATGGATTTTCTCTGATGTTTCATTCAAAGAATGACGAACTTCACGATTTCTTTCAAAAAAATATTCAAAAGGATTTTGGCCATTTTCATTTTTGACGCCCAAAGGATTTGGACCTAAATACAATAAAAGAGCCAGTTTTTCCCAATCGTCATGGTTGTTGCCGGAATTTTTTACTAAATTATCAAAAATTTCAAAGTAATATGGAGCAGCAGATTGCGGATTTTTTTGTACCTGTTCAATCCATGCTTTTTTTTCGCGTAAAGCATTATATCGTTCCTCCGCTTGTTGAATTTCGTTTAACGATTTTGTAGCGATTTTATGAAAACTATGCATAAAAAATCCTTTCTGTTTTAGTCCAACTTTATCACAAAACCGATATTTTGTCAATTGTTTTATTGGGTCTCTGTTTTTTATATCTTGATTTTTTGTGGTATTTTATGTACGTTTAAAAAGCAGAATTTGATGAAAAGGAGAGAGGGGTATTTAAATAAAAAAGCCTGTTTTTTCTTGTAAAATGTCATAGGGTAGGCGGACTTCAAAAAGTGTCCCTTTTTTGGCAGTACTTGAAATACGCAAAGAACCGTTAGAGGCATTGATGATTTCCTGTACGATGCTGAGACCTAAACCTGTCCCCGTTCCGCTGTACTGTGTCGCAGAACGATAAAAACGTTCGCAAATGTGAGGCAGGACCTCTTTGGCAATAGGCTCTCCCCAATTATGAACACTGAAATAAAGATTTTTATTTTCTTTTTTAAGGGTGACGGTAATAGTCGTTTTCGGTTTTCCGTATTTGATGGCGTTATCTATCAAATTTTGAAATACTCTGAACAGTTCCTGTTTTCGTCCGATAAAGAGAGGTATTTTTTCCTGAATATTGAGTTTAATTTCCTTTTTATCCATATCGGCTTTGACAATCAAAGATCCGACAACCGTTTGTAAAATATCAGCAACATCCAGGTCTTCCAGAGGTGTGTTTTTTTGGCCGATACGGCACAGGGTCAGTAAATCTTGAACTAATTCCGTCATTTGAGCCGTTTGAGTTGCCATCATGGATAAAAATTCCTTTTGCGCTTTTTTGTCGTTTTTAGCCGGTCCCTGCATTGTTTCAATAAGACCCGAAAAAACAGAAAGGGGGGTTTTGAGTTCGTGACTTGCGTTGGCAAAAAAGGTTCGTTGACTCTCTTCAAAGGTTTTAAAGGCCGTCACATCCGTCATAACAAGAACGGCAACGGCTCCGTTTTTTGTTTTGGCAGGTAATTTTTCCAAAACGGCTTTGAAATAAAGTTTGTTATCAAGAGAAATATCTAAGTTTTTAACAGGCGTGTTTGTTTCTAAAACCTGTCCGAAAGAGGAGAGAATTTCAAAAGTGGGAAATAAGTCAAACAGTTTTTTCCCGATAGGTTTTCTTTTAAACAGAGATAATCCGGCTTTGTTGGCACGAACGATTTTTCCCGTTTCGTTTATCAGAAAAATCGGTAGGGTTAAACGCTCTAAAATAGACGCATCCGAAAGGGTCTGAGCCCGAAGCATTTTGTTTTTTTCCATTGTCCAACCGCTTTTAAATTCCATAAAAGCCTGAGCCGTGTGAAATGTTTCACGTGTGTCATCGTTATCCGTATGATGTGAAACGGAAATATTGAGCCTGTCCAGTAAAGGACGGAAAACGAAAAAAATGATGCTGACGGATAGCAAAAGCGTTAAAATAGCAACGGTAACGGTTATAATTCCGAGTAACGTCAATACAAGAAAAATCAGAGCAGTCGGGAAAATAAGAAGTAAAACCTTGTCAAAGGTTCTTCCGGATAATGTTTTTCTGTTTTTTTTTGTTTTTTTTAAATGCATAGTCTGTTATACTGTCCTCTTAAAAGAGTTTAAAGAAAAGGTAAGGAAAAAGCAATGGAAAAAAACACACCGAAAGATGAAAAAACAACGCCTGCCATGATGCAGTATTTTAAACTTAAAGAAGAAGCAAAGGATTATCTGCTTTTTTACCGAATGGGTGATTTTTACGAACTCTTTTTTGATGATGCCAAAGTCGCATCGGCAGCGTTAAATCTCGTCTTGACGCACAGAGGAACACATTTAGGCGAACCGATTCCGATGTGCGGTGTTCCGTATCATGCGCATGAGAGTTATTTGGCACGCCTTGTAAAGCAGGGGTACAAGGTCGCTATTTGTGAACAGATGGAAACGCCTGAGGAGGCAAAAAAAAGAGGCAGAAGTGCACTCGTTCGTCGTGAAATCGTTCGTTTCGTAACAGCCGGTACTTTATCGGAAGATACATTATTAGAGGGAAAAAAACATAACTATCTGATGTGCCTTGCAAGAGACGGAGCCGATAACGGGTTGGCTTGGGTGGATATGTCTACCGGTGATTTTATGACGCAAAATGTTACGAGGAAGTTTTTACTGGATGCGATTATGCGTGTTGAACCGGCAGAAATTCTGATTACGATAGAGACATTTAAAATTCGGGAATATCAGCAGATTCTGGAAGATGTTTCCCGTTTACTGACATACTTGCCCGAGGCTCGTTTTAATTATGACAACGCATACGAAAGACTGAAAACGACTTTCGGTGTTGAAACACTGGATGGTTTCGGAGATTTTACAAAAGCCGAAGTGATGGCGGCGGGAACATTGATGGATTATCTGGATTTAACGCAAAAAGGGGCCTGTCCGAAACTGAAAACAATTCAACAACTCAATCCGAAAACGTATATGGAAATTGATGCGGGAACAAGACGCAGTTTAGAACTTTTTGCACCCCTTTCCGGAGATAAAAATGCCGGCTGTTTGCTTTCTTCCATTGATAAGACGTTGACAGCATCAGGCGGACGTATGCTTCATCATTTTTTAAGTGCACCTTTGACGAATGCCAATCTTATCAACGAACGATTGGATTGTGTCGGATTTTTTATCGCCGAGGATGGTTTAAGGACAAAACTTCGTGGCTTTTTAGAAAAGATTCCTGATTTGGAAAGAGCATTAAATCGTATTTCACTGCGACGTAACAGCCCTTATGATTTAGGGATTATTCGGGACGGTTTAAAAGTGATTCCCGAAATTAAAAAGGCTTTTTGGACTTTTATGTTGCCTGAAAAACTGGAAAAATTACAAATTGCTTTGGGCGAACACAGGTATTTGTTTGAAAAATTGAGAGACGCTTTACTTGTGGAAAACCTGCCGACAAACTTGAATGAGGGCGGTTTTATTCGTCGTGGATACAGTATGCGTTTGGATAATCATCGGGATATAAAAGATACAAAACGGCGCTTTTTGTTACAGTTGCAGTTGGATTATGTGGAAAAAACAGACATAAATAATCTTAAAATCGTCTATAATTCCGTTCAGGGATATTTTGTGGAAGTTCCTGCCAAACAGGCTCAGAAAATACAGGAACATCCTGAATGGGGATTTATTCAAAAGCAAACAATGGTCAATAACGTGCGTTTTACGACACCGGAGTTAGATGAGTTGGCAAAAACGCTCAATATGGCTGATGAGGATGTTTATAAATGTGAACTTGAAGTCTTTTATGAATTACTGACTGCTGTTTTAGAGGAGACTTATAATATTCTGGAAGCCGTCGGGGCAATTGCCTTTATTGATGTGACAACAGCACTTGCCGAGTTGGCTGTCCAAAAGAATTTTTGTCGTCCCAAAGTAGATGATACACTTGCGTTTGAAATAGAACAAGGGCGTCATTTGGTCGTTGAGGAGGCATTAGAGGCTAAAAGAGAAAACTTTTCACCAAACGATTGCTCTTTGGGGCAGGAAAATGGTCGTTTATGGCTTTTAACAGGGCCGAATATGGCTGGTAAAAGTACATTCTTACGGCAAAATGCATTGATTGCCATTTTAGCACAGATAGGCTCGTATGTGCCGGCTCGGAAAGCGCATATCGGTGTTGTAGATAAGGTTTTTTCTCGTGTCGGTGCGTCAGATGACTTGGCTCGGGGACAGTCCACGTTTATGGTGGAAATGGTTGAAACGGCTATGATTTTAAATCATGCAACTGAAAAATCTCTGGTTATTTTAGATGAAATCGGACGGGGAACGGCAACTTTTGACGGACTTTCTATTGCGTGGGCGGTTGTGGAATACCTACACGAGAAGAATAAATCCAGAGGCATTTTTGCAACGCATTATCATGAATTGACGGCGTTGGAAGAAAAACTGGAACATATTTCTCTTCACACAATGCAAATTAAAGAGTGGAATGATGAAGTTGTCTTTTTGCATACGGTCGGCAAAGGAACAACCGATAAGTCTTACGGTATTCATGTCGGTAAATTAGCCGGTCTGCCGTCTGTCGTTACACAAAGGGCAAAACATATCCTGCAAGGACTTGAAAGTCAAAAGCAAACGCCGAAAGTATTGGCAGACGAATTGCCTTTGTTTCATACGGCGTTGGAAGAAAAAAAGACGGAACCCTCTGCCGTTGAAAAAGAATTGACCTTTATCAATCCGGATATGCTTTCGCCCAGAGAGGCGTTAGACGTTCTTTACAAACTTAAAAGTCTGATGGAGTAGGCGTTTAAAGACTTCTTAAAAAAAAGGGTATGGTCTGAAACGGTTTTAAAGGCTATTTTTCTGCATTATCTAAGGCTCGTTTTTTCTGAGCCCGATATTCAAAAGTATAGGCTAAAAAAGTCAGATTAAACAATAAAAAGGAAATAAAAACACGTCCGTACATAAAACTGCTTTTCTCAAACAAAGTGAAAAAAGAATAGCGTTCTAAATACTGACTGAGTGTTTTCATCCATTCAGGTGTAAAAATCAGAAAGAAAAACAGAGAAACAAAATAAACGGTTGTTGAAGAACGAAGTGTTTTCCATAGAAAAGTAATAAGGTCGTTATCTTTAAAAGCACTGTGCAGGTACATAAAACTCAGAAGTAATAAGGGCAAAATAAAAATAGCACCGACAGAAGAAACAACAAGCAATGTTCCGAGTAAAAACAAAAAGACTAAAAACAACCACCGAAAGTGTTTTTTGATAAAAGACATTTATTCTCCTTTGAGCCGAATAAAACGACAATTTGCCGGTACAGGCGTTTTTTCACCGATACCGAAAACAATGAAACGAATCACTTCTTCTGTCATAGCATAATTTTTATGTGCATTCAAGGGGTTTGCGAATTGTCCCAGTCCTAAAATGTCTATAACAGGTGTCGTTCTAACGGAAATGTTTGTAATTTCAGGGCAAAGAGCCGAGTCTAAACTTGTGTCGGAAGCATTCGGTTCTAAGGCATAACTTAAAATGTCGTTCGGGTCGCTGAAAGCGATAATATCCAGTTTCTTAAAAAGGCGCTTGTCATATTTAGGGGCATTTTTTTGGCAAAACAAAGAACGTTCATGAAGATGTTTTGCTTTTTTTCGTCCCATTTGAAGCAAGGGGAGTTGATTGGCTAACATAAAAACGGGAATGGTCTTTTGTTGAAGAAATGATAATCCTTCGGAGTTTTCGTTTGTATAAATATCGGTGCGCAGTTGGTCGGCAATATCTTGAAATGCATCTATGATAAGGCGACTGCCCAGAGAATGTGTAATAAAGAAAAAATCTTCATTTAAGAGGCGTTGTTTTGTTTTTTGTGTTTTTCCGGAACAGGTTTGAGAAATGTTTTGAGGCAGTTCCTCATAGGTATAATTCATCATAAAACAGAGTGCCTGTAAAACGGAAGAAAGCATTTTTTCTCCGTTCGGACCGAGATAAATAAGAGGGTCGGGAAGAGTTGCATCTGCGTATTTTTTGGCTGTCGCATTGAGAGTGGCTCTGGGTACGGAAAATTCTTCTCCCGTGTCATAAGCAAGAGATTTTTTGGCTTCTGCCGTAATAGAGGACCATGTCAGTTCATAAAAAATAAGTTGTTCGTTTTTTTCCTTAAAAAAACGGTAAATGCGCAAAACCCCGACATTTTCATCATCAGCCGTTTTAAGAAAGAGTTGCTTATAGGTTCTCTCTTGGACGGTATAGTTCATCATTCTTGTGATGTTTCTCATTAAAACGGAAGAGTGTCCCGGTTCATGTGTTCCGACACCGTGAATAAGCATTATTTTTTTTATCGGCGCCGTGTAATCGGCAATACCCGAAAAACCTTCGCTCCAAATCAAACAGGTTGCTTCGGAAGAAGACTCTTTTCGGGTATGAAAAAATGCTTCGGCAAAGCCTCTGCCGAGACCGGCACAGCCTGTCAATAAAAACAGAAGAAAAAGAAATGTTTTGTGCAAAAAAATCCTCCCGTACGATATGTCGGGAGGAAAAATACTTTTGTCAAGTCAGATACCACGAATAACTTTTGAAAATTTATCTAAAACAGCATTGACAAGTTGAATCTCAGGTCCGTCATAAAAAGAACGTGTCATATCTACATATTCGTTGATGATGATAGGGGCATCTAAATTCGGTTGAACGAAAAACTCGGCCAATCCGACACGTAAAATGGTCCTGAGTAAAAACTCCATTCTGTCTTCTTCCCAATCTTCGGACAAAGAAGAGGTAATGATTTCATCCAGTTGTTCTTTTTTATCGCCTACTTCTTTAACAAGAGCCGTAAAAAGAACGGAATCTGCGTCTGCCAAAGGAATAAAACGTTCATCACCGTCCTCATCTTCTTCTAAAATACGAGTACCGATTTCTTTGTTTAAAAACTGATAAACCGTTTTTTCAATCGGTTCGTCCGAAAAGGCAGAAGCATAAAGTGCCTGTACGGCATTTAAACGTGCATTTGTAAATTTTTGAGTTTTGTTTTCCGTCATTTTGTTTCCTTTGTCAGTAATGCAATAAAATCTTCAAAATCTTTTGTTTCCGTAAAGTTTTTATATACGGAAGCATAACGAATATAAGCCACTTTGTCCATTTTTAGAAGTGCTTTCATCGCCAGTTCACCGATTTGTGTACTTTCAATTTCAGCCTCGCCCTGTGTTTCCAGTTTTTGTTGAATTTCATTGACGAGTTTTTCAACAGCCTGCATTTCCACAGGACGTTTACGAACGGCCAAATAAATAGATTTAGCCAGTTTATCTCTGTCAAACGGGACACGTTCTCCGTTTTTCTTTTCCACAACGAGTTCTCGCAGTTGAACCCGCTCAAATGTTGTAAAACGTGCATGACAAACCGAACAGATACGGCGTCGTCTGATAGCCGTTCCGTCTTCGGAAGTACGTGTGTCTTTCACTTGACTGTCAGGACTGAAACAAAAAGGGCATCTCATGAATTATTTCCTCGGATAAATCGGGAAATCCCGACACATTTCGTGAACTTTATGGGCAACAATTTCTTCCATGACAGAGGCATGTTCGGGACTATTCGTCATTGCATCTATAATGTCGGCAATCATATGCGCAATATCTTTAAATTCGGTAATGCCGAAACCTCTTGTCGTGCCGGCAGGCGTACCGATACGTAAGCCCGAAGTGATACTCGGTTTTTCCGGATCATTCGGAACGGCATTCTTGTTACAGATAATATGCGCTCGTGCAAGAGCATCACAAACGGCATTTCCTTTAAGTCCCTTAGAACGCAGATCAATTAAAATCAAATGTGACTCCGTCCCACCGGAAACCATATCAATCCCTCGTTCTTTAAGTGTTTCTGCCAAAACACGGGCATTTTGAAT
>JAFQJY010000022.1 GCA_017414845.1 Alphaproteobacteria bacterium
AAGGTTTCCGGTCAAAACGATATGCACTATGCTGCCTTAGGGTTCCTGACACTGACAATTAAAGATATTGTTGCTATTGTTCCTGCGTTGTTGCCCCTTATGTTTAATCAACATACAAAACCGATTATTTTTGACGGTATCGCAAATCTTCTTGTGGCTCTTTCTTCCGTTCTTTTAATCGCAGGTGGTATGCGTTTTTATAAAAAGTTCAGGTTTATTTCCCGGGGAATTGCCTACACATTAGGCGGTGGTGTCGTTTTTGTGATGTGGATAGTTCTGTCGCTCGCATCATCACATTGGCGGGATATTTTGCCTCGTGTTTTCGTCGGAACAGGGTGTTTGTTTCTCGGTTTCTTTATGTTTTTAATGAACAAAAAAAACGAAACAATGAATATCAAAGGGATTGTTTATTCGCTTTGGGGGCTGGCCGGTTTTTACCTGTGGACAACAACACATAGCGCTATTACATACTGGTGGATACAGGCTCTTTTATATGTTCTGATTGTTTTTGCAACCGTTTTGGCAACGAATCGCTTTTTGAAAATACAGGTCGCAACATTGACGAAGGATTTAGAAGTCAGCAAGGCTAAGATACCGTTGATTATTCAGTCCTCACCGTTCCCGATTATGATTTCACAACTCAGGGATGACCGGTTGATGCTCGTCAATGAAAAAGCCGGCGAATTGTTTAATATAGATGTTAAAAATCCGAAAATGTTCAGAACGGAAGATTATTATGTTGATCCGAACGCCAGACGGGAACTGCTTCGTAAACTGTCCGTGTCGCCGATTGTTGAGGGGTATCAGGTTCTTTTAAGGCGTCCCGGTACGGCAGAGCCTTTTTGGTTGGATATGTCTGCCCGTATTATTGACTTTGATAATGAAATAGCGCTTTATACGGCATTTAAGGATATTACGGCACAAAAACAGTACGAACAGGATTTGTTTGAAAAAGCCGTTAAAGACCCGTTGACAGGGTGTTATAACCGTCGCCAGTTTAACGAATTGATTGCCCGTGAAATGAACAGGTATATTCGTTATAATACCGTATTCAGCCTGATTATGATGGATATTGACCACTTTAAACATGTCAATGATACTTACGGACACGATATCGGGGATGTCGTTTTGAAAAATATGGCTGCTTGTTGCGCTTCTTCCATTCGTTCGTCCGATATTTTGTGTCGTTTCGGTGGAGAAGAATTTATGATTATCCTGCCTGAAACGACGATTGAAAATGCTTATGTTGCAGCCGAGAAAATCCGAAAGAAAATTGAGATGCTTCAAATTCCTCTTGCCGACGGACGAATTATTCGCTTTACGCTCAGTTTAGGTATTTCCGATTCTTCACAGACAAATGATGTGGAAACGCTGATTAAATATGCCGATACGGCGCTTTATACGGCAAAAGAAACAGGAAGAAATCAGGCAATTATGTATAATCTGACGCAGGATTTGGAACATATTAAACAGGATATTTCTTCACCACAACAACTCAATAATAATATCCTGAAAACAGCACAACAATCAGGTGGTATCCCACCGTTTAAGGTAAAGCCATGAGCCTGATTGAAAGTTTTAAAAAACATCCTAAGTATCTGATTTTACCTCTTCTGTGCCTTTTTTTGGCAGGATATTTTACCTATCATGCCTTGACGGGACAACGAGGGCTGTTACGTTACTTGGAACTGAAAAAAGAAATAGCCAAAGATACGGCTATCGCAGAAACTATCCGAACAGAACGTCTTGAATTGCAGGCTCGTGTTGATTCCCTTTCGCCGGAAAATTTGGATTTGGATATGTTAGATGAAGTCGGACGCAAAACGCTCAATCTCAGTGAGAAAGACGATTACCTGATTTTTGAGAAGCATGCGCAAAAAACTCAATCTGACGTGTCTTCGGATTAAAGAAAAGTGCAAGACGACCTTCTTTGAAGTCCAAGGCTTTTGACCAGAAAACATCATAGCGCCAACCGTCCGTGACAGGTGGTTTTCCGTTTTCATCACAGACAAAACATTCAATCTCTGTCGTCGTCGCCAGAAGTTTATGAGCAACTTCATTTTGAACGGCAATAACGGATAAGAGCATTTTAAGTGTTTCTGCCATTTGCTTTCGGGCATGTGAGAGGTCCTTTTTCTTTTCCATCTGAGGCAGTTCTTCTTCCGCAACGGCGTTTGCCTGTTCAAGAGCATCAAGAATCCCTTCTTCAAGGACAGATTTGACAGACATAAAATTCCGACATCGTAAATTATAGAATTCCTCAGTCGTCTTAGGAGAAACGCCGGCAATTTCCATAAGAGCCTCGTCCCGCAGGATTTGCTTTCTAGGTTTATCCTGCCGTTGTGCCAGATTTTCCCGCCATGTTGCCAAAACCTGAACACGATGAAAAACACGAGGTGTCAGCAAGGGAAGTTTTAAACGTTTCCATGCTTCTTGCGGAGGAAAGGTATAAAGAGAAATGTCCGTTAAATGTGCCATTTCCGAGTCAACCCAGTGCGTGCGTCCTTTTTCTTCAATCATCTGACGCATTTTGGTATAGACCTCCGTCAGATAGGTTACATCAGAAAGAGCATATTTAACCTGTTCTTTTGAAAGAGGGCGTGCCATCCAATTCGTAACTCGGGAAGCCTTATTGACATTTTTCTTTGTGAAAAAACCGACAAGATTTTGGTAGGAAACATTTTCTTCAAAGCCACAGACCATAGCACCAACCTGTGTGTCAAACAGGGGAGCCGGCAGTTCGTTCATCAGGCGGTAAAAAATTTCCAAATCCTGACGGGCAGCATGAAAAACTTTTAAAATATTTTCATCTCTGAATATCTCAAACAAAGGCTCTAAATCCAAATTATCGGAAAGCGGATCAATACAGGCGGCAAAATCACTGCATCCGACCTGTATTAAACACAGTTGCGCCCAATAAGTTTTTTCTCTTAAAAATTCCGTGTCAACAGTGATGAAAGGGTAGGTGGAAATTTCCTCGCAAAATGCCTTTAATTCTTCTGTTGTTGTAATAATATCTTGTCTTTCTTTCATAGAAAAAGAGCATACGCTTTTCTTTTCTGTCTTTCAAGTTGTTTTTTTGTTTAAAAAGGGATAGCATGGATATATGATTAAAATATCGGACGAACTTCAAAAATTATGGGACTGTTTGCCTCAGACATATTTGGTCGGCGGTGTCGTTCGTGATGCACTTTTGAACATCAAAAGTGATGATATAGATATGGCAACGGCGCTATTACCTGAGGAAAGTATATCCCTTTTGAGAAAAAAGGGATATCGGGTCATTCCGACCGGTCTTTCTCACGGTACTATAACGGTTTTGCTTGAAAATAAAGAGAAAGTTGAGTTGACCACTTTCAGAAAAGACACAAAATCTTACGGGCGCAGAAGTGAAGTTTCTTTCGGCGCTGATGTCAGTGAAGACGCTTCTCGTCGGGATTTTACCGTCAATGCGCTTTATCTGACGAAAGAGGGGGAAGTTTTGGATTTTTTCTCAGGTCTTTCAGATTTAAAAAACGGTATTGTTCGCTTTATCGGTAATCCTTATGAGAGAATTAAAGAGGACTATTTAAGAATCCTGCGTTTTTTTCGGTTTTACACCCGTTTCGGAGTCGGACATCCTGATACAGAGGCTTTAAAGGCATGTGCCGAACTCAAAAACGGACTGGATATATTGTCGGCAGAAAGAAAAAAAGAAGAACTTTTTAAACTGCTGTCTTTGCCCATCGTTCAAAAAGGACTCATACCAATGATTGATACAGGCGTTTTACAAAAACTGATACCGATGGGTGTTTCTGATTTGACGGGGATAGATGAGATCCCGCCGATACCGATTTTACGGCTTTGGTTCGTATGTCGGTGTGAAAAAACAGGACTTAAATTGTCTAATAAGGAAAAAAGTTTTCTCACAAAAATGACAAAAGCAACCGTTTATCCCTCAGAAAGTTTGTATCATCATCAAAAAATCGCTTTTTTGTTCGGTATGGATGTTTATAAAGGTATATGTGCTATTCAAAAAAGAAAAACATTGATTTCCGAGGCGCCTGTTTTTCCGATAACGGCATCTGATATGATAGATGTTTTTGGTCTTAAAGGTGCGCAAATCGGCGTTTTTCTTAAAAAAGCAAAAGAAATTTGGATAGAAAAAGGTTTCCCCTTAAAAAAAGAGTTGGTTTTAAAACCTCTTCGTGATATAATAGATACAAAAGGAGATTTATGATGAAAAAATACGAATCCGGACGTTCCATGATTGAAATGCTTGCCGTGTTGGCAATTATCGGCGTGATTACCGTCAGTGCGTTGAGCGGTTATTCACAGGCTATGACCCGTTATAAAACAAGTCGTACCGTTACGGATATTGTTACAATCGCTGAGGAAGTGTTTAAACTCTATTCATACAGACGAACCTATTCCACAGAAACAATCTCTTGTCAGGATCTTAAAGATGAGGGTATTTTGGATAATGCGACCTGTACAAATCCGTTTGGCGGAAAGTATGAGGTTCGCGGATATAGTGCAAACAACAAATGTTTGGAAATTAAAGTTGGCGGTTTATCTAAAGATGTCTGTGAGCAAATTGAAGCCGAATCGTGGAGTGGTTTGACCTTGTGTGGTGATGATGACGCCACGTCATGCAGTGGTGGTACTTTTACGATTATCGTTGAATAAACTCTTTGAGTTGTTGCAGGGCTTTTGCCCGATGGCTGATTGTGTTTTTGATTTTTGAATCAAGACACGAAAAGGCTTTATCGTATCCGTCAGGAATAAAAATAGGGTCAAAACCGAACCCCTCATTTCCCTCTTGCGGTTCGGCAAGATGTCCGTAGACTTTCCCTTCAAAGGTATATTCTCCCGTTTCATCTACGTAAGCAATGACACAGGTAAAATGTGCCGATGTATCCGTGCCGGCTCGTGAGAGTAAATCGCCGAAAGCCTTTTGATGCCCGCCCATTTTTTTAGCATAACGAGCCGTATAAATTCCCGGTTCATCTCCGAGGGCATGAACGCATAGTCCCGAGTCGTCGGCAAGCGCAGGTTTCCCCGTCGCCTTGAAGGCCGTTCTTGCTTTAATCAGGGCGTTTTCGGCAAAAGTCGTCCCGTTTTCTTCTACCTCTTTCAAATGTAAATCATCGGCAGATAAAATCTGATAACCAAAGGGTTCAAGGAGGGCTTGTGCCTCCTTGATTTTTCCCTGATTATGTGAGGCAAAAATAATGTCAGTCATCTAAATTCAAAACTTTTTTTTGCATATCCGTAATATCTTTTCCGGCTTTTTGCGCTAAATTTAAAAGGGATAGGAAATCATCTCCCGAAAAAGGCGCTCCTTCTGCCGTTCCTTGTACCTCTACAATTTTGCCGGTTCCCGTCATAACAAAATTAGCATCCGTTTCGGCTGTAGAATCTTCTTCATACTCTAAATCCAAACGTGCCTCGCCGTCACAGATACCACAGGAAATAGCACAAATCGTATCTTTAAGAGGATACTTGGCAAAAGGCTTTTTGGCATGCATTTTAGAGATGGCTTGTGCCAATGCAACAAAACCACCCGTTACGGAAGCCGTTCGTGTTCCTCCGTCAGCCTGTATGACATCACAGTCAATTTTAATGGTTTGTTCTCCTAAGGCGCTCATATCTACGGCCATACGAAGCGCCCGACCGATAAGGCGTTGAATCTCCTGTGTTCTTCCGGATTGCCCCCGAACAGCCTCTCTGTCCATACGTGTTGCCGTTGAACGGGGGAGCATACCGTATTCGGCCGTTACCCAACCACGTCCCTGTCCTTTTAAAAACGGAGGGACTTTTTCATCAACGGAAGCCGTACAAATCACATGTGTATTCCCACACTTGACCAAACAGGACCCTTCGGCATAGGGATTAAAACCGACTTCAAGCGTCAAAGGGCGCATTTCGTCATTTTTTCTGTTGTTGTTTCTCAATTTTCAATCCTTTCACTTGCAAAAAAAATAAAAACGTCCTACATATATAGGCAATTGATTTAAAAACTATTTTCTAAAAGGATAAACAATGACACAAAAAAATCAACCGAAAAAACCAAAAATTCCTCCGATGCAGGAAAAGAACGAAGAAAAAGTACAGGAACAACCGATACCTCAACGGGATTATGAGGCTGAAATCGCAGACTTAAAAGACAAATACCTGCGTTCTTATGCCGAAATGGAAAATGTCAGAAAAAGGTGTCAGGCAGAAATTGTTTCTCGTTCCAAAGTGGCTATTGCCGATTTTGCAAAAGATTTGTTGCCGGTTGCCGATAATTTGGAAAGAGCGTTGGCTTTGCCTATTCCTGAGGAACTTAAAGAAAACGAGTTTATGAAAAATTTCGTCAGTGGCGTTCAAATGACTTTGAAGAGTTTGCAAACGGCATTTGAAAAAAATCAGATTACACCGATAGAAAGTCTCGGACGGGTCTTTAATCCCGAATATGAACAGGTTATTCAGGAAA
>JAFQJY010000003.1 GCA_017414845.1 Alphaproteobacteria bacterium
AAATTTTATCAGATCGTCGTTCTTGGCCAGAGACCTAGCCTTAACCCCGAAATCTTTTCTGAAATTTTGTAGTCGGACTGCCAAAGCATGACGTTCGGGTGTTGTTTTTGTTAAATCCGTTATTATTTTCCGTATTTCTTCTTTCTTTTCTGTGATTTTTGCACGAAGAGATGCCCTGCTCTCCTGTGTTTTTTTAATTTCTGATGTTTTATTTTGTTCTTTTTGTCTGTTTATAGCAGTTTCAATGATATCCCTTGTTTCCTTTGTAAAAGCTAAATCAAGAGCCATAAGTCCTTCATCGTTTTGGGCTTCTAAGCCGGCACCTGCCTCTATCAATAGACGAACACTTTCCGTTTTATCATTTTCTGTTGCTATCATAAGTGGGGACTTGGAAAATCTGTCATAACTATTGACTTCTGCACCCAATTCTAAGAGTTTTTTGACATTATCTGAATTTTCACAACAGGCTGCCATCATAAGTGCTGTTTTTCCGTCAGCAGAACGTGCTTCTATATTCGCTCCTGCCTTTACCAGTTCTTCTATTGTTTTCGGGGTTCCTAAAAAAGCGGCTTTCATAAGAGGTGTTTCGCCCCAAGCATTTCTTTTTTCCACATCAGCACCGTGTTCCAGCAACATCTTGACAACTTTGGAATGTCTGTTTTTAACTGCATAAAAAAGCGGTGTTTCTCCAAGCATATTTCCCTGATTGACTGATTTGCCGTTTTCTAACAATGCTTCAACCTCTTTGCAAACGTCATCTTCTGATTCGCTTTCCCAATTTATCTGCTTCCAAGAATAAGTTTGCTTTCTTTCTGTTGTTGTTTCCATATCGTTTTCCTTTCATTTAAAATTATTTTTCAGTAAACTACAATAAAAGTGTTTTTTTGTCAAGTTTTATTAGTGTCGCTGTCTAAACCGTTGTTCACGATGCATACGCCGGATTGAAAAGTTATGAGATTCTTTGCACGGTTTGATGATTTCTTGTCTGTCGGGGGGTAGCAATGTATCGTGAGCAATAAAACTACCACTAACCTCAGGGACATCGTTCAGCGAACTTATCCTGTTTTGGGAACAATTTATATTTCCGTGGACTTTTTTGGGACCGTCTGTAAATGATGTCAGCAGATTATTCTTACAAAAAAAGTTGCCGTTTATTTCTTCCGGTACTCCTTTTAAAGAAGTCAGTTTGTTTTCTGAGCAATCATAGGTTCCTTCAACTATTTGAGGTCCTCCCTCCAGAGAAACCAAATTGTTTCCGTCACATTTAAAATTGCCCCAAATGACTTTCGGAGCGCCTTCCAAACTTTCAAGTTGATTATTTGAACAGTGGAAACTTCCGCATATATCTTTGCGGTTAATACCTGTCAGTGAGGTGAGTTGATTATCCGAACAAAAAACAGAGCGAACGCTTTTTGGAAAAAAATCAAATGTTTTTAAACAGTTATACGAACAATTTAAATCGCCTGAAATTTGCTGAGGCACTCCTTTCAGAGATGTCAGATTATTGTGTTCGCAGTTAAAGTCTCCGTTTATGATAAATTTAGATAAATCAGGCAATTGCGTCATTCCTTTTCCGGAAAAACTTAAGTCGCCTTCAACCACAACTTCGTGAGGCGTCATAATGTTGTCTATTCCACCATTTAAAGCCTCATTCCCAACAAATTGCAACTGAGGCACACGTAGAGTTTTGATGTGGTTATATTGAAAAGCAAACGCAGGAATGTCCGTTGTCGTGGGAAGATTTAAAAACAGGATTTGTGAACCGTCTGCTTTAACTTTCATGAATAGTTCTTCTTCCATATAAATAGACTTTATTTTATTTTCTTTATCAATTCTGACAGAAAGTTTTTTGTCTTTTAATTCCTCGTTTAACATTACTTCCGTTGTGTATTTTGAAACAGGAGAATATATCTTTCCTTCTTTTAAATCCAATACAAACGTATCACACATGATTTGATAATCTTTATTGAGTTCGTGAACTTTTCCATCTTTTATCCAAAAACTATCGCCGAAGTAGGTATTGAGGACTTCTCTGTGATACTTGAAAACACGATTGTTTAAAACAGTATAGCCTTCGGGAACATTAGCATTTTTTTGAGAAGAAAAGTCAACATTGAACTGTTTTTTTAATGCCTCACTTAACCCTTGAATAATGTTATCAGGATTGGAAGAAAAAGTATTATCCGGATTCATTACTGCGTGGTTATACCTGTTTTTAATAGAGATAAAACCGCCTTCTTTTAAAATCTGTATGGAAAGAACAGATGTGCCATACCTATCCTCCCTTTTCGGCTCAGGAAAATCTTCCCGTTTAATTTCATCAACATCTTTTCTGACAGCATTGATAATATAGTATTTCTGGTAGCGTGTGTTGTCTCCGAAAGTACAGAGTTTTTCGCCTTTTTGAAAATAAGGGGCTATCGCATTTTGTTTTTCCAATGTGTCAGCATAATAGGCGTTATAACCAGCCTCTGATAAAAGTTCTTCTGCAGACCGTATTTCTCCGTTTTCTTTAATGGCAATATTCTTTAAAGATACAAGATATTCCATAATCGGTTCTGCTTCACGACCTGCATATTTAACAATATCTACAATTCCCGGAACATCAAAAATGCCGTTATCATAGGAACGAATCGCTTTTGCAAAAGCCTCACCGTTTTGTTTTTTTATTAAATCAAATGTTGTTTTTTCTGCCATAAGTACTCCTTTTGAAGGGAACTATAGCATATTAAGAGTTATTTGTCAATATTTTTCGCAAACAACTTGATTTTCTTTATATTTTTCTTCAATAAGAGAAGCAACCTTTTCGGGAGATGTATTTGTCGTATCTATCACCAAATCAAATTGGTTATCATCTTCAATGTCTACTTTATAGATTTCCTTAAATCGACGAACCTCTTCTTTTCGGCGTGCTATCAAGTGCGTAAAAGCATCTTCTTCAGAAGTATACTTTTCCGCAGAAGAACGGGTTTTGTCGCCTAAAACACGTTTAGCAGCCTCTTTGGCGTCAACTTTTAACTTTACTTTAAAAGATGTCGGTAAAAAATGCCATGCCAAGCGCGAATCTACAAGATACTGCACAGAACTATCTGCTAAAGCTGCCGTTGCATCATCTATTTGTTTATCTATCGTTTTATCTTTGGAAGCACGTTCATTCATTTCCAAAATGCTGATGCCGTTTTCTTCTGCCATTTTTCTTAGAATACTGCCGGTAGAATAATAAGTCAGTCCTAACCGGTCTAACAGTATTTTTGCTACCGTAGATTTTCCGCTTCCTAAATCCCCTGTCAAAGTCAAATGCATTTTTAAATATCCAAATTTTCAACGAATTTTGCGTGTTCTTGAATATATTTAAAGCGAAGTTCAGGATTATTGCCCATCAATTGCTTGACAATTTCAGAAGTAAAAGCGGCTTCTTCCTGTTCCTGTTCATTCTTGGCATCAGGCATAACGACACGCAAGAGTGTTCTCGTTTTAGGACTCATTGTTGTTTCTTTCAGTTGATACGGAGGCATTTCGCCCAAGCCTTTAAAACGACTGATTTCTACATTTTTGGAATTTTTAAACATTTTTTCCAAGAGTCTTTCTTTATCTTCATCATCAGAAGCATAAGCCGATTTATCTCCTAGCGTTAAACGATAAAGAGGGGGCATAGCAATATAGAGATGTTTGTTTTTTATAAGCAAAGGCATTTCCTGATAAAAAAATGTCATCAAAAGAGAGGCAATATGAGCACCGTCCACGTCGGCATCGGTCATTAAAATGATTTTATCATAACGGAGGTTATCCTCCTCGTATTTATCACGGCAACCACATCCGAGAGCCTCAATGATGTTATTGATTTCTTCATTAGCCACAATTTTTTCCCGAGAGGCACTGGCAACATTCAGGATTTTACCACGCAAAGGCAAAATAGCCTGTAACTCACGATTACGTGCCTGCTTTGCTGAACCTCCGGCCGAATCACCCTCAACAATAAAGAGTTCTGTGTTTTCTGTCGCTTTATGTGAGCAATCTGCTAATTTCCCAGGTAATCTTAATTTCTTTGTTGCCGAAGCACGAGCCGTTTCCTTTTGTTTGCGCCTGTTCTTACGTTCGTCAACTCTGTCCATTACGAAAGAAAGCAACTGATTTGCTGTTTTGGTATCCCCTGATAGCCAATGATCAAAAGGATCTTTGACGGCATTTTCCACAAGGCGTGTAGCCTCCATAGATGCTAACTTGTCTTTCGTTTGCCCTTGGAATTGAGGGTCTTTCATAAAAACAGAGAGCATAACACCGGCTGTTCCGACAACATCATCGGCAGTTATATCGGCAGACTTTCTGTTGCCGACCATTTCGGCGTAAGAACGCAGACTTTTTGTCAAACCGGCACGAAGTCCGTTTTCATGTGTTCCGCCCTGAGGTGTCGGGATTGTGTTACAATAGGAATATAAAAACGGATCATACCCGTATTCCGGCCAAGTAATTGCCCATTCAACATATCCGCTGTTATTAGGAAAATCTATTCGCCCCGTAAAGGGTTTAGGTGTTAAAACCGGAACTTTTTCCGTTAAAACATTCAGATAGTCCTGAATACCGTTCGGATAACTCAGAGTCATTTCTGTCGGTGTTGTATCTCCTTCTCCGATAAGTTCTGGAGCACAAGACCAGCGCAGTTCAACACCCTTAAACAAAAACGCTTTTGCTTTTGCCAATTTAAATAAAACTGCCGGTTTGAAATGAGAACCCTCACCAAAGATTTCAGGATCCGGTAAGAATGTAATCTGAGTCCCACGTCTGTTGCTGACAGGACCGATATACTCCAACGGTCCCAAAGCAACACCCTTTGAATAACACTGACGGTAAAGTTTCTTTTCTCTGGCAACTTCAATGACTGTGTCTATGGACAGAGCATTGACAACAGAAAGTCCGACACCATGCAACCCACCTGAAACAGCGTAGGCTTTACCTCCGAACTTACCA
>JAFQJY010000023.1 GCA_017414845.1 Alphaproteobacteria bacterium
ACAACCGTCAAACAGTTTTTTAAGTCCGCATCCTTCTTTATCAATCAGGGAATAAAGCGGAACGACGAGTCGCACATCAATGCCCCCCTTTTTTAACGCCTTCGGAAGTGCAGCACTTACATCAGCCAAACCGCCGGTTTTAATGAAGGGAGCAGCTTCACTGCTCACGAATAAAACATTTATATCAGACATGTAAACTCCCCAGTTTTTAATTAAATGATAACGACATTTTAATCTTTTGTAAAACATTTTGCAAGTCCTTTTTTAAAACAAAAAAAATGACAAATTTTAATAAAAAGACTTGCAAATAAAAAATTTTATGTTAAAATACTCAAATCTGATTGGGATATAGTTTAATGGTAGAACAACGGACTCTGACTCCGTATATCTTGGTTCGAGTCCAGGTATCCCAGCCATAGAAACAACGCTCCGTAAGGGGCGTTTTTTTATGGGTGGATATCTCGGAAGAGAACCAAGATTTGGTTCGGAATCGGAGTGAAACGAAGATAGACGTCCGTAGGACGGTCCCGAGCAATGCGAGGGATAAATCGTGCGTCAGCCGATTTACAGTCCAGGTATCCCAGCCACTGCGCAAAGAAAAAGGAGCCTTGAATGGCTCCTTTTCTGCGTAAAGCAATGAGACTTTATGAGAAAAGTACACGACAGTGTGCTTTTACGAATAATTAGTCGGAATTGAAAAACATTTTGACTTTATTTATTGTTGATATTATTCTGAAAAAATCAACAAACATGGAGAATTGAAATGAAAGAAAAGACATCCGAACTTTTTATACAAGCACCACAAAAAGAAATTCCGTTTGAAACATATTATGAAAACGGACAATTAAAAGTTCGTGTTTTTCGTAAAGACGGCAAATTAAATGGTGTCAGCGAGTCCTATTACCCAAATGGGCAATTGAAAAGCAAAGTT
The DNA here is from genome assembly GCA_017414845.1 of Alphaproteobacteria bacterium. The sequence continues at coordinate 932 of JAFQJY010000023.1, forward strand.
GTGTATAAAGATGATAAAAAGGACGGCCTGTTTGAAATGTATTACGAAGACGGCAAATTGCAAAGTAAAGGGTGTTATAAAAATGACAATTTAGACGGATTGTTGGAAGTTTACTATGAAAACGGACAAATATTTACCAGAAGATACTATAAAAATAATAAGCAACACGGCGTATGCGAAATCTACTATCAAAATGGGCACTTAAAAACTAAAGCTGTTTTTACAGATGATATCCGCGACGGTTTATTTGAAACATATTATGAAGACGGCAAATTGCAAAGTAAAGGGGTTTATAAAAACGGACATTTTGAAAAGCCGTTTGAAATTTACCATAAAAACGGACAACTTATCGGCCATTTTTCTCTTGGCTCGGAAACACAAAAATCCTCAATTGAACTCTATTCCGAGAAAATTGATTTACAAGATATACCTGAAGATAAACCCCATAAAGAATATTATGAAAACGGACAATTAAAGATAACCATATCTATTGAAGATAAGCTCACAGCAGGTTCGTATGAAATTTACTCTGAAGACGGACAAGTAAAAAACGAAGGCGTATTGAAATTAGTGGATAAAAATATCGTCTCACCCCACATAAAAAAGGACGACTAACAAAAAAAACACCTTAACAAACCGGATAAAACTATTTTTCAAGCGGCAAAAAGGTTTTGTCAAGTTTTTCTTGATTTTATATAATTATTCTGCTATTATCTCTCCTTAAAAAGGAGAGAGATATGTTTGACAAGGCTTGGAATCCGATAAAAACTCTATTACTGACCGGTGTTTGTTTAACAACCCTTTTAGCACCCTATGAATCGGAGGCGGCCCCGAAGAACAGAGGGCGTTCCGAACGGCTATCCAGAAAAGCACGACGTGAGGCAGAACGTCAGAACAGACAGCGGAAACGTCAGCAACGCCAACGCAGAGCGTCTAAACCGACATTTGAAGAAAACCTTTCTCCGGCACAGGTTACACGAAAAATACAAACTATTCGCAGGCGGATTGAAACAGCACCCGAAAGTGTTTTTCCAACCAAAGACAAACGTGTTTTTTTGGAAGTTTTTGATGATATGGTTCAAACGCCGATGGGACGTTATATTTTTGAAAAAGCACATCCTGATTTGACATTTCGTGTCCGGCAAACCGGCGAAGGGGTCAACGGTTCCTATTCCTACGGAGAGCGTTGCGTCAATTTAGGAAGAAGAATCTTTGATGATATACATAATGCGACGACTCCGGAAAAAAGACTCTACGAAAAACTTTATATTGCTCATGTGATTGCACACGAAACAACGCACTCCATTCAACACAGCAATAACATGAACAACCGTTCCAATATGTCTGTTGAAGAAGCAGTGACCATTCACAAACTTCTTGAA
>JAFQJY010000024.1 GCA_017414845.1 Alphaproteobacteria bacterium
GCTGTTCTGATGGTCAATTTCCGTTCTGACAGGGCTAGGGAAATTACGGAAATGCTCCTCAATCCCGAATTTGATAAAGCTCCTCGTTCAAGAGTTGTCAAGTTTGCCGATGCCGTCGGAATGACGGAATATTCTTCTGCACATAAAGCATGGCTTAAAACATTGTTTCCTCCCGAAGAACTGACGCATATTTACGGAGAGGTTGTTTCTGAGGCCGGTATGACACAACTGCGTATTGCCGAAACGGAAAAATATGCGCATGTGACATTCTTCTTTAACGGTGGTGAAGAAAAGTTGTTCAAAGGCGAAGAGAGAATTTTGGTACCGAGCCCGAAAGTTGCAACATACGATTTAAAACCGGAAATGTCTGCTTTTGAAGTGACGGACAAGTTGGAAGAGGCGATTTTGTCAAAAAAATTTGATACGATTATCGTCAATTATGCGAACGGAGACATGGTCGGACACACAGGTATTATGGAAGCAGCAGTGAAGGCAGTGGAAGCCGTAGATATCTGTATGGACAGGATTGAAAAGGCTGTCCAAAAAGTCGGAGGAACGATGCTTGTGACGGCGGATCACGGCAACGCCGAAATGATGAAAGATCCGATAACGGGAGCGCCATATACTGCGCATACGGTGGGTGCCGTTCAGGCTGTTTTGGTCTGTCCGCCGGATAATGTGAAAGCATTAAAAGACGGCAGATTGGCTGATATCGCACCGACGTTATTGGAACTGCTCGGACTGGCAAAGCCGTCGGAGATGACAGGAGAATCGCTTCTTGTGAAAGGATAAAATGTTTCGGGGTCTGATTCTGATTTTGTGTGTTATCTGGGGGGGGCAGGTTTGGGCTGCCCCTTCTGTACGTGATTTACGCAAAATCCAGACTCAGATTCGGGAAGAAAAGGAAACGCAAAAAACTTTTGAAAAACAGGCTAAATCCATTGCGTCAGAAGTGGCAGACGTTCAAAAACAGATGGTTCAGGCCGGTGCCGAAGTTCAGAATTTTGAAGAGATTGTGTCTGATTTGGAGGGAAACCTTAAAGAACTTGAAAAACAGCAAAAGGAAGTAGAAAATCGTCTTGATTTAAGACAGGAACAACTTATTCGCTTTTTAAGCGGACTTCAAAAAATGGCAATCAATCCCCCCGAAAAAGCCTTTTTTTACATCGGAAATCCTGTGGATAATCTAAGGAGCGCATTACTTCTTAAAGAAATCGGCGGACCTCTTCAAGCAAAAACAGAACGTTTGCGTAATGATTTAACGATGCTTGCAACACTTCAAGCCGCAACAAAGGCACAAGCAACGCAGATGAAAGTTGCTTCCATCCGATTGGAAGAAAATCGGCAGAGTATGGAAAAACTCTTAAAGCAAAAATCCGTTCTTCAAAAACACTTTGAAACACAAAGTGCCGAGGCAAAAAAAAGAGCCGATTCTTTGGGAAAACAGGCAAAGGATATTCGGGATTTACTTTCTAAATTGGAAGAAGAAAGAAAACGTAAAAGAGAGGAAGAAAAACTGGCAGGAATCGCTCGTCAGGAAAAACCCTCTTTTTGGAAAAAGGAAAAGACACTGGAAACCGATATGGGAAAGTTATCCTTGCCGGCTAAAGGACGAATTATTCAGACTTACGGACAGGAAACAGAAGGCGGATTACAGGCAAAAGGTCTGACGATAGAAACACGTTCCGGTGCGCAGGTGACGACGCCGTCTGACGGTGTGGTTTTGTTTGCAGGTTCTTTTAAAAGTTACGGTAATTTAATTATTGTGGAACATGCCGGCGGTTATCACAGTTTGCTTGCCGGTTTAGATGAAATGTATCCGAATGTCGGACAAAATGTTTTATCGCAGGAACCTATCGGCAAAATGGCCGGTAAAACGGCTCCGAAACTTTATGTGGAACTTAGGAAAGACGGGCATCCCGTCAATCCTGAAAAATGGTATTTATCAAAGAAAGGAAGTTAGTTATGAAAAAGGTATTATTACTGGGTATCGCATTTTTAATGTCATTTAATGCCGTTGCGGGAGAAGTCAAAAAAACGCCTGCGACAGAAAAGACAGCCAAAGACGACCCGTACTTGTTATTGGAACTTTTCGGTGAGGCCTTTAAAAGCGCTCGTGAAGAGTATGTAGACGAAACTTCCGATAAGAAATTGATAGAGGCTGCCATCAATGGTATGTTGTCTTCGCTTGACCCTCATTCAGGCTTTTTAAATGAAGAAGATTTTCAGGATATGACCGTTCAGACAAAAGGTGAATTCGGCGGATTGGGTATTGAAGTGACAATGGAAAACGGATGGGTACGTGTTGTTTCTCCGATAGATGATACGCCGGCTTCTCGTGCAGGAATCCAACCGGGCGATTTAATTACACATATTGACGGAATTTCCGTGATGGGACTTTCTTTAAACGAAGCCGTTGATAAGATGAGGGGTAAACCTAAAACGGATATTAAACTTTCTATCAGTCGTAAAAAGGCAGAACCGTTTGATGTAACGATTACACGGGACATTATTAAAATTGAAGCCGTAAAATATGAGGCAAAAGGAAATGTCGGATATATTCGTATTATTTCATTTTCGGAAACAACAACAAATCATCTGCATAAGGCCATCAACGAATTGACGAAAGAAATCGGACAGGATAAATTGGCAGGGTTTCTGATTGATTTAAGAAATAATCCGGGGGGATTGTTGGATCAGGCTATCGGTGTAACGGACACGTTCTTGGAACAGGGTGAAATTGTGTCTACCCGTTCTAAACGGCCGGAGGAAACAATCAGAGTGTCTGCTACAAAAGGCGATTTGACAAAAGGTGCTCCGATTGTTGTTCTTATCAATGAAGGGTCTGCCTCTGCTTCCGAAATTGTTTCAGGTGCATTGCAAGATCATAAAAGAGCCGTTGTTGTCGGCACGCCGTCTTTCGGTAAAGGTTCTGTTCAGAGCATCAGTCCTATTCCCGGATTTGGCGCCATTAAACTGACAACAGCCAGATATTATACACCGTCAGGGCGTTCTATTCAGGCAAAAGGAATCCAACCGGATGTCCTGATACCTCGTGCGGAAATTAAAGAATTGCCGATGATTGAGGGATACAGTGAAAATAATCTGCCGAAAGCCTTAGGTGAAGAAAACGGCGAGAAAAATGAAGAAGTTAAAGATAAAAAAACGGATAAAAAAGATTCTAAAAAGGATTCTGAAAAGAAGGCCGAAAAGAATGTAAAGGAAAAAGATGAAAAGCCGGTAGATCCTGCTAATGAAGACGAAAGCAAAAAAGAGGAGGAGAAAAAAGACTATCAATTAGACAGAGCGCTTGATATTTTAAATTCAATCGCCGTCTATCAACAGGGGAGAGAAAACAAATGACATTACCATATCGTCCCAATGTCGGGATAATGCTGTTAAATGAGCAAAATCGGGTGTTTATGGGGTACCGTAATCCTGAAAAGGGAACAAATGATTTTCCGTGGCAAATGCCTCAGGGTGGGATAGATAAGGGCGAAGAGGTTGTCGTCGCTGCTCAAAGAGAACTGTTTGAGGAAACAGGGATTCAAAATGTGGAGATTTTAGGACAGACGGAAGAACCTTTTTGCTATGATTTTCCGCCATGGTCCGATTCGTATCAGGTAACTTATCAGGGACAGGCACAGTATTGGGTTTTAATGCGTTATAAAGGCGAGGACGTAAAGGCTGATTTTGAAAAAAGACGGGATAAAGAATTTTCGGACTTTAAATGGGAAGAAATAGATTTTGTTTTAAGACAAATAGTTCCGTTTAAAAAAGAGGTGTATGAAAAGATGCTCGCTTACTTCGCCCCGATGATAAAATAGAGTATTGACAAAAGTCATCGGAAAGAGTATGGTGGAGAAAATCTAAAATTCCGAATCTGTATTTAGAACGGATGAGGAGTTAAAGAAAAAATAAAAAAGAAAAGGAATAAAAAAATGGAAAAAGACCTAACAACCA
>JAFQJY010000025.1 GCA_017414845.1 Alphaproteobacteria bacterium
CCTCGTCCGTAAAGGTGAAGCAACCCGTAGCGATACTGTGCCGGTGCATACCCCTGAACGGCAGCCATTTTATAAAAACCGGCCGCATAGACATATTCCATCGGGACAACATCCCCCTTAGCATAGATTTCCCCCAGTTGATAGAGAGATTCTTTATCGCCTGTACGTGCGGCTGTTTTTAAAAGGTTCAAACCTGTTTCCGTATCCTGCTGGACACCCTCTCCCGCAAGCAACAAAAGCCCGAGTTGTCCGGCAGCCGCCGTATTGCCGAGTTTAAAGGCCTGCATATAATATGAAGCGGCTTTTTCCATTGACTTTGGAACGGCAAGACCGTTTTGATACATCAATCCCATATAATAGGTAGCGACATTATTTCCTTCTTCTGCCAGATAAGAAAATTCATCATAAGCCTGTTCATATTTTTTACGGTTGAAATAATCCACGCCCTCTTCAATTCCTGCAAACGCAGAAGTTGATATCGTCAATGCGCAAACCGTTCCTAAAATTATTTTCTTAAACATCTCTTATTCTCCTTTTTTCTTTCATTATACACTTTTTTAGAAAACCGTCCATCTTTTTTTTAATCTTTTAAGTACTCCTTAGGATTGACTGCCTTTGTACCTTTTCTGAGTTCAAAATGGAGTTGTGCATCTTTCACATTTCCGGTAGAACCGACACGAGCGATTTCCTGTCCTTTTTTCACGGTTTGCCCCCTTTTTACCGTTATTTTATCCGTATGCGCATAGGCACTGACCCACCCGTCCGAATGTTTTATCAAAAGTAAATTGCCAAATCCTTTCAATTCACTTCCGGCATAAGCGACAACACCGTTTTCCGTAGCCTTGACAATTGTTCCTTTGGGTGCTTTGATATTGATACCGTCGTTATGTCGCCCTCCCCCTGACGAACCGAAATTTGAGATAACCTTTCCCTTGACAGGCCACAAAAAACGTCCGCTTCTTGATGGTGTTTTAGGAAGAACAATCGGTGATTTTTTAGACACACGTTTTTGAGGTTTTTTTTCGGGTTGTAGAGTAGATGAACGGCTTTTGTCCGTTTTTTTAACTTCATCTTCTCCCACCCCAACAGCCCCGGGCAGAAATAATTTTTGTCCGAGTGATAATGTATAGGGTTGTTTAACGTTATTTAAATTTGCGAGTGTATTCATATCAACCCCGTGTTTTCTGGATACACTGTAAAGCGTATCACCTCTACGCACAACATGAACAGGTGCGGCAGGAATAAACAAAAGTTGTCCGACTTTGATTTTATAAGGCGCTCTCAGATGATTCCTGTCAATAATAGAGCGCAGTGGCGTTCTGGAACGTTTTGAGATAGAGAAAAGGGTGTCCTCTTTTTTAACCCGATAAAACTGTCCCCGTCCCGATGCTGTCAGCGTATCCGTTGTACAGGACATTAAAATCATCAAAAAAAAGACAGTCAACCACCGCACTTATTTACGCACTCCTTAAATCTGAAACAAATGTATTTCTATTACCGGTTTTTTCCCGTACTTTTCACGAATAAACTGACGGAGTGTCCGACGAACGGCGTCTTTAATTAAATCTTCTCTTTGACGGTGTTCGTCACTTAAATCAGCCACATTATTTTTAATAGAATCCGTTAAATCTTTTTTATCATCAGAACTTTCTTCCAACAAACCAAAAGAAGAAATCTGAGGCTCAGAGAAAACAAACCCCTCTTTATCTACTAAAACCGTAGCGACGACTGTTCCGTCCTCCATCATTTTTCGGCGCTGACGAATTACATCCGCACGCAACGACACAATCCGTTTTCCGTCCACGGCCAACACCCCGACAGGCACTTCTCCCAAAATCTCCGGATTACCGTCATTAAACTCCAAAATATCACCTTCTTCTAAAACAACAGCCGACGATGCACCCCATCTCAAAGCCCACTTTTTATGTTCCACAATCTGCATCAAATCACCATGAACAGGAACGGCAATTTTCGGTTTTAAATAGCTGTATAATCGTTCCATATCTTTTTGAGCAGGATGTCCCGACACATGGATGAGTGCATCTCTGTTTGTGACAATTTGGCAACCGGCAGACATCAATCTGTTTTGAAGTGTTGCAATCGCAGTTTCGTTTCCAGGGATAACCCGAGATGAAAACAAGACGACATCTCCCTGTTCCAGACGGGTCAATCCTTTAATGTTTTGCGCAGAAGCCAATTTAGATAGGGCAGAATAAGGTTCTCCCTGACTTCCCGTACAGATATAAAGTACTTTGTTTTTAGGTAAATCGGCGGCTTCATCTTCCGTCAAAAATTCAGGTACGTCTTTTAAGTATCCTGCACTTCTTGCGGCATTTTCCAAACGCCAAAGAGAACGTCCCAAAAGGCATACCTCTCTGCCGGCCTCCTTAGCCGCTAAATAAATACTCTCAATCCGTGTAATATTAGAGGCAAAACAAGCGACAAAAATTCCTTTTGTATATTCTTTAATCAATTTTGCCAAATTTTCACGTACATCTTTTTCTGTTTCGTTATCTTCTTCCAAAAAAATATTTGTTGAATCGGCAACCAATGCTAAAACACCTTCTTTTCCCAACTGTTTCAGCATTTTTGTATCCATCGGTTCTCCACACAAAGGTTCGTCTTCAAACTTCCAATCTCCCGTATGAACAACCGTTCCTTCTTTTGTTCTGATAGCAAGCATATTTGCTTCCGGAATGGAATGAAATGCATTTAAAAACTCAACTTCAAAAGGACCTAACTCCAACAAAGCCCCCTTATCCACGACTTCTAATTCTACCCGTTTCAACAAGGCAAATTCGTTGAGTTTATCCTCTATCAACTGTGAGGCAAACGGCGTTGCATAAATCGGACATTGTAAATCACGCCACAAATACGGAATAGCACCGATATGATCTTCATGTCCGTGCGTAATAACCAAACCGACAATATCGGCTTTATGCTTTGCAATAAATGTCGGATCGGGCAACAGCGTTTCTACACCCGGAAGATTATCTCCGGGAAAACCGATTCCACAATCCACAATCAACCATTTACCTTTATACCCATAGCAAAAGAAATTTAATCCTATTTCCGTTACCCCGCCCAGAGGTATCATTACAAAAGAATCGCTCGGAATAACGACTTCCTCAGGAATAAGATTTTCTTGCGTTTCATTCAATTCTTCACTCATTTTCTATCCTCTTTAAAAAAAGCATCTCCGACGGAGATATAGCGTTGTTTGTTTTCCGTTTTTAAAACAAGTTCTCCCTTAGAAGAAATTGTTTCAAAAACACCTGTTATTGTTTCAGTCGGTGTACGTACTTCCATTTTCTGACCGACTGCCGGAGCAAAAGAGAGCCATTCTTTTCTCAAATATTCCACGCCCTCTTTTTCAAAAGCATTTATTTCTTTTTCCAGAAATATCAATACTGTATGCATAACATCTTCTTTATCCGCAAAAGCATCATATTCACATAACGCCGTTATCGGATACAGAACCTCTTTTGATTTCGGAACGGAACGAATATTGATACCGATTCCTAAAATCAACTTATCGTCTTGTTTTTCAGATAAAATACCGCAAACTTTTTTCCCGTCAATTAAAACATCATTCGGCCATTTGACACAGGGATGATATTTTTTTAAGGCTTTTGCAACGGCAACACCTGCCATCAAACCGTAAAAAGTCATTTTTTCGTCGACAGGCAAAACAACGGACATCAATAAATTTCCTCTTTCAGAAATCCATTTTCTTCCCAAGCGCCCTCGTCCTGCCTTTTGTTTTTCTGCACAAACAACAGAATACATCGGACAGGAAACGGCGACTGAATTTGTACTGTCAACAACATCAAAATAAAACTTTTCTTTAAACATAGTCTGCATAGTAAGTCAAAAGGCATTTAAAATCAAGCGCTTTTTTCCTTGCATTCCTATTGTTTTTAGATTACAAATGCCTTATGAGAAAAGTTGAATATCTGTCTCCGAGAGGTTTTTGTTTCGGTGTAACACGTGCCATTGATATGCTTACCAAAGCCACCAAAGAAAAACCTTATGTTTTACACGAAATCGTTCACAATGATTTTGTCGTATCTTTTTTTAAAGAACAAGGTGTTATTTTTGTTGAAAACATAGAGGATATTCCTAACGGAAAAACGCTTGTTATTTCAGCACACGGGGTCGGAAAAAACATCTATGAAAGAGCAAAAGAAAAAGGCTTAAAAATCATTGATACAACCTGTCCTTTTGTTAAAAAATCGCATTTATTTGTTCAAAGTTTAGAGCAAAAAAAACGACCTGTTATTCTTATCGGGAAAAAGAACCACGCTGAAATTATCGGGACAATCGGACAACTTAAAGACACAAGAGATGTCTATGTCGTTTCGGACATAAACGACATTGAAACACTGCCTTTTTTAGAATGTGCCGGCGTTGCAACGCAAACAACTCTTTCGCAAACGGAAACAAATGAATTGATGAAACGGCTTTCTGAAAAAATCCCACACCTGGAAATGCAATCTCATGTCTGTCAAGCCAGTCAGGAACGTCAGCAAGCCGTTAAAGATGCTTGTTCTTGGGCAGATGTTATTCTTGTCGTCGGCGATAAAAAATCATCTAATGCGAACCGTTTAGTTGAAACGGCAAAAAGTTTAGGCGTTCGTTCTTTTTTAATCAGTGACGAAACCGAACTTCCCGATTTAGAAAAAAGTGACAATATCGCCATTACATCTGCCGCATCCACACCGGAAGAAATAACACAGAGAGTATTTCAGACTTTAAAGACTTTCTAGTTCATCCAAATCATACGGAGTTCTCTGATATACGATATAATTGAGCCAGTTTGAAAAAATCAGGTTCGCATGCGAACGCCAATTCATTAAAGGACCTTTTGACGGGATGTTATCTTTAAAGTAATGTTTCGGCATTTCTATATCCAATCCTTTTTTCTTATCTCTGAAATATTCCGTTGCCAATGTATCAGCATCATATTCAAAATGTCCGGATACAAAAATCTGTCGCCCTTCATGCGCCATGATAACCGTAGGTCCTGCTTCCTTTGACTCTAAAACGATTTCAACATCTTTTGACGCTGAAATATCCTTTTTTCGCCATGCCGTATGTCTGGAATGAGGCACATAAATCTGTTCATCAGCCCCTTTAAACAACAGATGATGATTTCCGACAACATTATGCACAAAAACACCAAAACGTTTCTTATGAAGTTTCACCTTATCAATCCCATAATGGTAATAAAGTCCTGCCTGAGCCCCCCAACAAATATGCATACAGGAAAAAAGTTTGCTTTTGTATAATCCATCAGTGCTGTTATTTCACGCCAGTAGTCCACCTCTTCAAACGGAATTGTTTCCACGGGTGCTCCGGTAATAATCATACCGTCAAAACGTTGATTTTCTATACTTTTCAATGACGTATAAAATTGCTTTAAATAAGCCTCATCCGTATTTTTGGACGCATGACTTTCCATCCGAAGAAGCGTCACGTGAATTTGAAGAGGACTATTGGATAAAAGTCGTAAAAATTGAAGTTCCGTAGCCTCTTTTGTCGGCATCAGATTGACAAGCGCAATTTTAAGTGGACGTATTTTTTGCGTCTGAGCCCGTTTAGGC
>JAFQJY010000026.1 GCA_017414845.1 Alphaproteobacteria bacterium
CAATATCCGGACAACATATCCAAATCATGAATATGATAATCACCACATTTATGAGCCTCGCCGACTTCTTTCGGATAAACATGCGTCAACCAATAATTGGCAACCATTTTACCGGAGGTATTCAAAATCAGACCACCCAAAGAATAGCCCTGATTCGCATTCGCATTCACACGCCAATCGGCCTTATCCAAATACTCATTGATAGACGAAATCGCATCAACAACGGCTTTTCTGTCTTGACGACTGCGTTCTCTCTGTTCACGATAAACAATATAGGCTCTTGCCGTCTTAAAGAAATTAGACGAAATCAGCGTTTGTTCAACGACATCTTGAATCTGTTCAATTGTCGGTGCTTTATTTGCCGTAAAACGATGTTTTAAAACTTTCACAACCTGACCGGCAATCGACCAGGCTTCATCCAACCCGAACTCCTCAGTTGCCTGTCCTGCACGCTCAATTGCCTTGACGATTTTAGACGCATCAAAACTGATCGTTTGACCTTCACGTGTAATTACACTCTGTAGAGGACCGATGTCTATCGCAGCGGGATCTAAGGGTTTGTTTTGTACAACTTCCAACATTTTGTATTCCTTTTTGTTTTAAATACTAAATATAGTGTTTATTTCAACCTTCTTTTGCACTACCATAACCACGCCGAGCAAGAAGTGTCAACTGATTTTTTTTCAAAAAAACAATTTTTTTTTAACTCTCTTTAAAATAAGGTTTTTTTCTAAATTTTTTTTCAATTTGTCGCAAACATAAAAACTTTTCTAAAAAAAAGTTAATACTGTATAACATATTGTTATATATTGTTTTTTTATTATCACATTTTTTTAAACACATAATACATCATATTTTTATATTCATTACAAAAATAAAAAAAATAACTGTTTGTTTTTTAACAAAAAAAACACATTTGTTAAATCTTTTTTAAGAAATATAAAAAAAGCACTCGCTTATTGAAGTAAAATTTGTTATCTTAAAATTCTGTAAAGCAAGGAAAAACAATGACACAAAAGAGCATACGGACATCTTCGGCGATTCGCAGTGACGACATTCATTTACGGAATCGTTTTTTTGATGAGGCCCCTATGGGGATGATTTGTATTGACGGCAAAACCTTTGAAATCAAAGAAGCAAATACGACTTTTAAACAAATAACGGACGGGGTTGACAGTGGTTCATTTTTTAATCTGTTGGATTCGGAAAGTCAGAATCATCTTCGTGATAAATTATCTAAACTGTGGATGCGAACACAACGTTTTGAAAAGATTGACCTCACTTTTTCGCTTAAAAACGGCAGAAAACCTGCTTATGTTGCTTTTATTGCCCCTGTTTTGGAAGACGAAGAAATAACCCATTTTTATTTTTACTTTACCGAATCCAGCGAACGAAAAGCCTTAGAGATGCAACTTATTCACGCCGGACGAATGCAGGCCATGGGACAAATTTCCGGTGGCATTGCCCACGACTTTAACAATCTTCTGACTGCGATTCTAGGATTTTCGGAACTTCTTTTGGAACGACACCAAATCGGCGACCCGTCTTTTACGGAAATTATGCAAATCAAACAAAATGCCCATCGGGCAGCCGGTCTTGTCAGTCAACTGCTTGCTTTTTCAAAAAAGCAACCTCTTAAACAACGTCTTTTAAATTTCAATGAAGCGTTTTCCGATTTAATCCCACTTTTACGACAAAGTCTGGGACCAAACTGTCACTTGGAAATCACACAAACGGAAAATCTTGGTTTTGTCAAGGTAGACCCGCATCAACTGACGCAAGTTTTTTTAAACCTGTCCGTCAACGCCAGAGACGCCATGTCCAACAAAGGAACGCTATCCATCACAACCTCACATGAATATATAAAAACACCCCAACAACTCGGAACAGAACGCATACGTATCGGCGACTATATCAAAATCACCGTATCTGATACGGGCTGTGGCATTCCTGATGAACATTTAACACATATATTTGAACCTTTCTTTACGACAAAAGAGGGAATTGCCGGTTCCGGAACAGGACTCGGCTTATCTACTGTTTATGGTATTATTTCCCAAACAGACGGCTACATCGGGGTTAAAAGCACTCTGAAAAAGGGGACTACTTTCACAGTTTACCTGCCTCGTTTTGAAAAAAAGGAAAGTTTCACGCCTACGCTCGTTCAGCCGGAACCTGAAATACCGACAGAAACAAACAAACACATTTTACTTGTGGAAGACGAAGACGCTGTTCGTTCATTGACGGCAACAACTCTACGGAAACAAGGATACCTTGTTACGGAATGTCCCCGAGCTGAAACGGCTTTATCCGAACTTCAAAAAAAACAAGAGATTGATTTGCTTTTATCTGACATCGGCATGCCGGGAATGGATGGTCATACCTTAGCACAAATAGTCAGAGAACAATATCCGAATGTCCGAATTGTCCTGATGAGTGGCTACTATGAGGATTTTGACAAAGGCGGAAAAGGAATAGACTTTCTCGCAAAGCCGTTCTCTTTAAAGGCACTCAAAGAAAAAATAGTTTCTGTCTTAAAGTAAGACTTTCTTTTTAAAACAGAATCGGCTACACTGATGACACAAAAATAAAAAGAGGAAAAAATGACACCAGAAGAGATAAAAAAACTAGAAAGAGGAACGGAAATGATTATTCCTGAAGGGTCTTTGGCAAAAAAGATTGCCTTAGCCGAAAAGGAAAATCGTCCGCTCATCATCAAATTCGGGATGGATCCGACGGCTCCTGATTTGCATTTAGGTCATGCTGTCGGTTTAAAAAAATTACGTCAGTTTCAAGAACTCGGGCACGAGATTCATCTTCTTGTCGGTAATTTTACAGCGATGATCGGTGATCCGACCGGACGCAACACGACACGTCCTCCTTTAACGGAAGAAGAAGTTAAAGTCAACGCACAGACTTATTTAGAGCAGATGGATAAAGTTATTGACACGAAAAAAAATGTCAAAATCTGTTTTAACGGGGACTGGATGGGGAAAATGAGTTTTGCCGATATGATTAAAGTCATGGGCAAGATGACACTGGCACAGATTATGCAACGGGAAGATTTTGACAATCGTTTTAAAAACAAGATTCCTATTGCCATGCACGAACTGGTTTATCCGATGATTCAAGGCTACGACTCTGTTGTTATGAAATCCGATATTGAGTTCGGCGGGCGAGACCAATTGTTCAACTGTCTTGTCGGCAAAAACTTGCAGGAAGCCTTTGGCGCAGAAGAAGGACAAACAGTCATTTGTATGCCTCTTCTTCGTGGTTTGGACGGCGAAATGAAAATGAGTAAATCCAAAGGAAACTATATCGGACTGACGGAAGATGCAAACACCATGTACGGTAAGACGATGTCTATTCCCGATAGTTTGCTTGAAGAATGGTTGGAATTAGCGTCTGACTTTTCTGAGGAAGAAAAAGCGGACATGATTGCTTCTCTTAAAAATCAAACAGTCAATCCGATGGAAATCAAGAAAAAACTGGCATTTAATATTACGATGCAGTATCATTCCGAAGACGAAGCCAAAGAGGCTGAAAACTTCTTTTACCGCCAAGTTCAGCAAAAAGGTTTTGACAGTAAAACCTTTACACCGGTGGAAATTTCGTCCTTAGGTACCATAACAGGAATGACACTTGTCAACTTATGTTCTGCACTTGTTCCGGAACAAAGTAAATCTGCCTTACGGCGCTTGATTGAAAGCGGGGCTGTCAGTTTAAATGACGAAAAAGTAACAGATGTCAATATGACGCCTGTGATTGAAACAGGTCTTAAAATTAAAATCGGAAAACGTCAATTCTTTGAATTGATTTAATGAACCTGAAAAATCCCCTCTGAAAAAACAGAGGGGGTTTTTATAC
>JAFQJY010000027.1 GCA_017414845.1 Alphaproteobacteria bacterium
GTTGGATGCCGGAAAAATATCCATTTGCGGGGAAGAAAGTTTTGGGGCCGGTTCTTATCATATCCGTGAAAAGGATGGTCTATGGTCTATTCTGTATTGGCTCAATATTTTGGCTGTGACGGGATTGAGTATTCCTGAGGTTGTTAAAAAACACTGGGAAAAGTACGGACGTTTCTATTGTTTACGCTACGATTTTGATACTGTCCCGAAAGAGCAGGGGGATGCCGTTATGGACGGTTTGATTTCTCGTCTGAATAGTCTTGTCGGAAAGGAATTTTCTTGTGGAAAGGTTATTAAAGCCGAGGAATTTTCTTATACCGATCCTGTTTCCTTAGAGGTTGCTTCTCATGAGGGGATTCAAATCGTTTTAGAGGGCGGTCATCGGATGATTTATCGCCTTTCCGGTACGGGAACGCAGGGTGCGACAATTCGTGTTTATGTAGAACGTGCCGAAACAAAAGAATTGGATATGGAAGTTGTTGATGCAACACGTGAGTTGATAAAAACAGCCTGTGAGGTCGCAGAGATTGAAAAGATAACAGGACGTACGGAACCATCCGTTATAACTTAGAATTTTTTCTTGACTTCAATGAAAAAACAACTTACATTAAAATCGTTTTATAACAAAATATAATAAAAGGGACTCAATTATGAAAAAATTTATTATTGCTTTATTGGTTTGCGCTTTTGCCACAGCTTCTGCAATGGCTGAATGTCCGTGCAAGAAAAAGGCTTCTGCTGCCGCCGCTGCCGCTGCTGAAGCGTGTCCGTGTGCTTTAACAGACGGCGCTTGCAATTGTCAATAATTTAAAGTTTTTGACTTTATAAGAAAGCCCTCACTGATTTGCTGAGGGCTTATGTTTTGAAGTTGAATGGATTTGAGTACAGGTTTATTTAACCTCTATTCTATCTCCCGGTGTCGGTCTGCCGAACAACGTAGAAGCCGAACCGCCTCTTAAACAGATTTCCGTAAAGTATTCTCCGTTAAAGCCGGATGACCCGGGTGCAACAATCAGTTCGCCGTCTGCTACGGAAAAAATACCGTCTCCCGTCGCAACCTGTTGTGTTTTCCCATTGAGAGAAACTTCTTTAATATCCGTTATATTTTGTAGGTTCGTTTTTATATTACCGTAACCGTCGATGCTTAAGATAACATTTTCAGGCATACTCGGAATGTCTGTTACTTCCTCTCCGAGTAAAGGCCAGTCTGTCAACTCTTTATCAGCCCAAACGGCTAAATCTGCGACACAAGGCGGAAAAACATCACGAGAACGGAATTGAGAACCGTCCCGAGCGCATTTAACTTTATAAACTTTTGCTTTTTCTTTAATAAACGAAAATGTATAACCACCAAAAACACCTATAATACGTACACCGTTCGGTAATTCTGCAACGGCTAAAAATTCGCCTTCATTTTTACTGCGTGCTGTTAAAGTATCTTTTCTCGGTGCCGTATTGTGATAAACAATATGATTACGTCCGAGCCCTGAGTTATAGGCCAATTGTGCAACAACAAAACCTGTTTCTACCGTATTGAACGGACGAACGGACAGACATTTAATCAATGGAAAATCCAGTCCTTTTTTATAGAATTCAGAGCAAAGTTTTCCACAGACTTCTGAAAATGCTAAATCATCATGTCCCGTTATTTCACCATAATCTGCAATAAAATCAATATATTTCATAATATTCTCCTTTCGTTTGTGTTATAAAAAAACTCCCTCTGTCTTAGAGGGAGCCGTTATTGTGTCGCATACCTCTAAGACTGGGTCCCGCCGGGTCCCATCATCATGCCGAGGCACTTTCCTTCTAATTTAGAATCCTGTTCTACTTTTCCGATGTCGGCTAAATCAGATTTTATCCGATTAAAAACATCGGTTCCCTGATTTTGATAAGACATTTCACGTCCACGAAAACGAAGGGTAAATTTAACTTTGTTACCGGCCGTTAAAAACTTTCGTGCAGCCTTTATTTTAACTTCATAGTCATGAACATCAATCGTCGGTGTGAGTTTCAATTCTTTTACTTCAACGACTTTTTGTTTCTTTTTTGCTTCTGATTTTCTTTTTTGAAGTTCATATTTATATTTGCCGAAGTTGATGATTTTACATACGGGCGGGAGAGAATTAGACGGAACTTCCACTAAGTCCAAACCGGCCTCTCTTGCCTGAGAAAGCGCTTCTTTCAAAGAAACAACACCCACATTTGTCCCGTCCGCCAAAATCAGGCGCACATCACGGGCTTTGATATTTTCATTGGCTCTGATACCGTCTTCTTGTTCGGGACGAGAGCCTGTACGATTATCAATAACTATTATAGCCTCCATAGATAAGTTAAAATTCACAGGAATCTTTTCCTGATTTCTTTCATCATACTAATTTTTTTGACATCTGCAAGCATTTTTATATATACTTGTTCATTATGAGAATAATTTTTTTATTTTTATGTCTTTTCTTGATTACTCCTTTTTATGCAAAGGACTGTTTTTCTGCTACTGAAACAGCAATTTCCGATAAATTGACGAATACGGATTTATCAGAAGACACCGATTCGGTAACAATAACAGATTCGCTGACGGATTCTGAGACAGAAAATAATGCTTTTCATTTGAAGGAAGAAAGTTTATCTGTTTTTTGGAAAAGAGTTGGACAGTTATCAAAAAAAGTTGATGAAATTAAATCTGAAATTGAAGAAAGAACAAAAAAAGAACGGTTTTCAAAGGACGATATTCATCCGGCTGATGTTCTTCTCTGGAATGAAAAGGATTTTTCACCGATAACCGAATATGAAGGGATTGGCGATTGGACAGAATATCCCTGTATGAAAACACGACTTTTGGCGGATACCACCGGAACTCTCAGAAGACCTTGGTTTTCCGGTGGAATAGATGTCGTTTTAGGTAAGGGGTGTTTATTTAAAAATCCTGAAATAAGTATTGATGAGACGGTAAATACAGCATCTCTTCATTTTTTTATTCCCTATCTGTTTCCTTTGAGTGAAACACAACATCATTTCAAAGAAAGAGTTGTCTTTCCGTTTGTTGCCTCTCCTGAAAAACAAGGAGAAAAAGGTTTGTTGGCTGTGACAATTTCGGGTGAATTATGTGCTGAGAAACAGGAGTGTGTTTTTGTCGCTTTGCCGATGCGTCTTCATTTGAGCGGAGAAACCGGCGATGTTACGTCTGTATCTGCCTATGTTCATAAGGCATTTGAGAAAATCCCTCTTTTTGTAGAGGAAGATAAAATGTCAGCAGTTCGGCTTTCCGATAAGACTATACAACTTCGTGTTAAATCAACTTCTCCGAGAGGTAAACAAGATTGGATTATTAAAAGAGGAAAAAAACTTCTTCCTTTTAAAATAACAGAAGCGTTCGTTTGGAATGAGTACGGATATTTAAAATTTGAGTTTGAAGAAGATATAACGAATGCAGAACTGACCTTTGTTTTGAAAGAGGATAGAAAATTTTTTGAAAGAACTTTTAAAGCAGATATCGGAACGCCTTTCGTTATGCCGGATATTGTTTCGTTTAATTGGTTTAAAATAGCGCTTATGTTCTTCTTTTTATCACCGTGGTTGGCCTTTGTTATGTTGTTTAATCCTAAAAATGATTATGAAGTCCAAAAAAAGACAACGCCAATTATTATGCAGGTGTTACTTTTTTCTGTCATAGCATTTATTTTTTTGAAAACAGGGCTTGTTGCTCAAAATCCTTTTGAAAGTGAATTTTGGCGTTGGAGTATCTTTGCCGTATTTTTAGGGGCTTGGCTTTTTCCGATTAAAAAATCAGCATTTTCATTTGCGCTACTTTCATTTTGTGCGCCCTTAATGTATTTGGAAAAACCGATGGAAATATATCCGAATACGACCTTGTTCGTTTGTACGTTGACGGCTTTGATGCCTTTTATATGTGCAAAGAAAAATCCCCATCTTATGCTTAAACTGTGGGTAGGTTTAAGAGATATGAATGACCGTGTGAAAAAATTGCCGTTGTTTTTTTGCGCCGTATGGATTCTTCTGATGCAAGGGGCCATTTATTATAATAAAAATGCAGATTATCCGACGTTTTCACCTGTCGCTGTGGAAAGAGCCGTATCAGAGGGGAAAGTTGTCCTTGTTTTAGGAGGAGATAAAACAAGTATTACCTCTGCATGGAATAAATTTTTTTGGAAAAAAACAAAAGCACGTCATTGGTTCCCACTTGTCGTCTTTAAAACAGAGGATAAGCGATCCCAGTTTTTGTATGGACCTTTGGAACCGAAAGGAATTAAATTGCCTGATTATCTGGAAGACTATGAAATTGAGGAGGTTTTCCGAAAAGTTATCGCAGAAGATTAGTTATTCTTTGGCAATCTTGGCCAATTTTTCCAAAACAGAAGTAATTCCGTGAAGCCTGTCGGTTCTGTCTGCCCAAGGACGTGTGAAGATAACTTTATCCGGTTTGAGTTTGGCAAGTCCCATTTGTGCTGTTATAAATTGAACAAGTCCGGCAGGATTTGGAAAAAGATTCTTATAAAAAGAAATAGACATACCCTTAGGTCCTGCTTCAAGACGTTCTACAAAAGCCTGACGGCATAAAATTTTAATACGCATACTTGCAAAAAGGTTTTCTGCTTCTGAAGGAATAGGTCCGAAACGATCTGTCATTTCTTCACGAAACGCGTCTATATCCTCGTTGCTTTCAAAATGAGCAAGACGATTGTAAAGGCTCATCCTGACACCCAAATCCGTGATGTATTTTTCAGGCAGTAAAACAGAAAAGCCAAGAGAAATTTGTGGCGACCAATCATGAACGACAGGTGCATCTTCGCCGTTCTGTGCTTTAAGTGAGGCAACAGCCTCTTCAAGCATTCGTTGGTAAAGTTCTACACCGACTTCTTTAATATGTCCCGATTGTTCATGTTCCCAGCAGATTCCCAGCGCCACGAATATCTAAATCATGACTGGCAAGCGTAAAACCGGCCCCTAAACTGTCTAAACTTTGCATAATGGAAAGGCGCTTTTGCGCTGTTAAACTGAGACGTTTATTAGGTTCAACCGTCAGATAAGTATAGGCCTTGACTTTTCCCCTGCCGACACGTCCTCTGAGTTGGTAAAGACCTGCCAGACCGAAGTTATCGGCTCTGTGGACAATCATTGTGTTGACCCAAGGCATATCCAGCCCTGATTCAATAATGGATGTAGCAAGCAAAACATCGTATTTTTGCTCGGCAAAATCGGTCATGATTTTTTCAAGTTGTGAAGCAGGCATTTGTCCATGAGCAGCAATGATTTTGATTTCGGGAGCGATTTTACGTAGTCTGTCCAAAAGAGGAGCCATGTCGCTGATTCTCGGGCAGACATAGAATGTTTGTCCGCCTCGCATTTTTTCTCGCATAAGTGCATCTTTAATGATAATGCTGTCAAAAGGCATAACAAAAGTACTGACGGCAAGACGATCAACGGGGGGAGTCGTAATCAAACTTAAATCACGAACACCGGTTAAAGACAGTTGTAAAGTTCTCGGAATCGGTGTTGCCGTCAGCGTTAAAACATGTAATCCTGTTTTGAGTTCTTTCAGCCGTTCTTTATGTGCTACGCCAAAATGCTGTTCTTCATCAATAATAAGAAGACCGAGATTGTTAAAACGAATATTTTTAGATAAGAGGGCATGTGTTCCGACAACAATATCTATGGTGCCGTTTTCAAGTCCTTTGAGTGTTTCATTTTTTTGTTTTGTAGAAACAAGACGGGATAATTGTGCTAAGCGAACAGGCATTCCTTTAAATCGCTTTTCAAATGTTGAAAAATGCTGTCTTGCCAAAAGTGTTGTCGGGACGACAACAGCAACCTGTAATCCGTTCATTGCAGCAACAAAAGCAGCCCGAAGAGCAACCTCTGTTTTGCCAAAACCGACATCACCACATACCAAACGTTCCATAGGATGCCCTTTGGCAAAATCAGCATTGACGCTTTGAATGGATGAAAGTTGATCTTCTGTTTCAACGTATCCGAAACGAGCGCAAAATTCGTCATAAAGCCCCGTCGGTGGAAATATGGCAGGAACCGAACAAGCGTATCTTTGCGCTGCAATTTGTATCAAGCCTTCTGCCATTTCAAGGAGATATTTTTTGGTCTTTTCTTTTTTTGCTTCCCAAGCGCCTGAGCCAAGTCTGTCCAGAGAAACGCCGGAATCCTCAGAACCATAGCGTGACAGCATATCTAGGTTTTCAACCGGAATGAATAGTTTATCACCACCCTCATAGACAATTAAAAGACA
>JAFQJY010000028.1 GCA_017414845.1 Alphaproteobacteria bacterium
CAGGAAGATGGCAAACAGCATCCAATACGGCCGGTGCGCCATAAGTTTTATCAAAACAGCCCTTTTGACAGGTCAGTGTCAATAAACTTTTTCCCGAAGCATTTTTGTGTGTTAAATCAACCTGTCTCCAAAAATAAGAAAGCGGATTTTTTTCATTTGGATTTAAATAGGGAAGGCGTTTGTTTTTCCCCTCATTCAAATATAAAAATAAAGCCGTATCCCGTGTGTTTTTTAATCCGAGTTTGTTGTAATCAGGAACATAACTCGGATTGGCCCCACCCATACAAAGGGCTACGCCCATGCGAAAATCCTGTTGCTGAGGAACGAACGCCACAAGGGCTTTGTCCTGTTGCTCCTGCGTATGAAAACGTGTCAGATAGGTTGTCAGTTCGGAACAGTTGTTTTCTATAGCCTGTGCCAAAAAGGAGGTTTTTCCGGTCGGCGTTTCTTTGACGGCCGTTAAAATTTCTGATGCGTTTTCTAAATCTTCTATATAATTATCAATTTCTCGGATGAGGAGATTCTCATTAGGGGCAAGCAGGCCGGGTTGGTAATGACCTTTACTTTCTTTTTTCCCTTTAAAAAATCGGGACAACATCTCTTGAATACATTTGTGGCAAAATTGCGATTCGCTATCTTCGGGAAGTGTCGGCAGAGAATCAAAAAAATCATTTTGAAGCCGTGTGTAAAACAAGGGGTTTGTTTGTGTTATGGTTTCTTTTTGTGTCATGGTGACCTCCCGAAAACAGATAAAAGATGCCCTATCTTAGCAAAAAGAAACCGGTTTGTCAAGTTTTTTTAAATCCTCCTTTTTTGCAAGTGTATAAAAAAATATTTGAATTTTTCCGTTTTTTTGTTAAAATCACCGTATTGTTTAAAAAAATAAGGGAGATTCTTTCGTGTCTTCAAAATCAAAGAAAAGTGTCGGACTTGTTATCAGTGAAAAAGGGTTGATTGAAGAAATTACTTCTTCTATGGCAACCAGTTTCGGATATAAGCCCGAAGATTTAATCGGACAACCGGCAACATTGGTTTTGCCTCAATTGACAGAGGTTTCTGCCGATTCCGTCGTTTTAGATATGGAAGCCGAAATGCGTAAGGCACTTAAAAACGGCGAATTTTTTCTCAACTATCAACCTCAGTTTGACATCAGGGAAAATAAAATTATCGGCTTTGAAGCGCTGATGCGTTGGCAACATCCCGTTAAGGGTCTCATTCCGCCGAATGTGTTTATTCCGATTGCAGAAAGTTCCGGCCTTATTTCCGACCTCTGTGCTTTTGTATTAGATGCGGCGCTTGTACAACTCAAAGAGTGGCAAAAGGCAGGATATAAAAATCTTTTAATCGCTATCAATCTGTCGGCGGCGCAGTTCGGCGATGAGAGTTTGGTTAAACTTGTCGGTAAAGCGCTTGAAAAACATAAAGTGAAAAAAGGCTCGTTGGAATTGGAACTGACAGAAACGCTTTTAATGCAGGACATTGACACGGCTCGTCAGATTTTAAAGGAACTTGTTGCTAAGGGCGCTCGTGTTGCCATTGACGATTTCGGTGTCGGATATTCTTCACTTAACTATCTCTTGCAGTTTCCTGTACATAAAATTAAAATTGATAAGTCTTTTGTTCAAGATATGTCCAGAACTAAGAAAAATACTCGGTTGGTAGAGGCCATTATCAATTTGGGGCATGCATTGGATTTGGACGTTATTGCTGAGGGTGTGGAGGAGAAAAAACAACTGAATGTTTTGCGTGATATGAATTGTGATTTGGTTCAGGGATTTTTACTCGGTCGTCCTCTTGATGTCGGAACAGCAACGGCGCTTTTGAAAGAAAACAATCAATGACCGAGGAAGAAATAACGCTTTTTTTTGAGCGCTTAAAACAGGAATTTCCCAATCCAAGATGTGAATTGGATTTCGTTTCGTCCTATACGCTCCTTGTGGCGATTATTTTATCGGCGCAGGCAACGGACAAAGGTGTCAACAAAGCAACAGCGCCCCTTTTTGAAAAAGTAAAAACGGCGCAGGATATGAAAGAACTTGGGGAAGAAGGTTTAAAAGGCTATATTAAAACGTTAAATTACTATAATACCAAAGCCAAAAATATTATGAAAATGACAGAGGTGTTATTAGAGGAATTTAACGGCGAAGTTCCTTGTGATTTTGAGGTTCTTCAAACGCTTCCGGGTGTCGGCAGAAAAACGGCAAATGTGTTTTTAAACGTTTGGGAAAAAAGACCGGTGATTGCCGTAGATACGCATGTCTTTCGGGTGGCAAATCGCCTTAAAATAGCAGAGGGGAAAACACCGCTTGACGTAGAGGAAAAATTAGCAAAAGTTGTACCTGATGCGTATAAGGTCAATGCTCAGCACTGGATGGTTTTGTTCGGGCGCTATATTTGTAAAGCGAAAAATCCGAAATGTGAAAGTTGTCCTGTCTGTGATTTGTGCCCGCTTAAAAAAATTTAAGACTTTTTTTAGAATTGCCGTGTATCTTAAAAAAAGATAGGTCTAAAAATGAAGATATTGTTTAGCGCAGTACTGTGTTTGTTCTTTTGTTCGTCTGTGGCTTTTGCAGATGAGGGAGATTTGTTTGATTTAAGAAAAAGGACACAATCCGGTATTGTCAGTGAAGTCTTTTCGGGAAAGCCTGTTGTTTCTTTCGCCCCGATGCCTCAAAAACAGGAAAAGTTTATCCCGACCCCACATAAGAACAGTGAATTGGTGCCTTTTTTAACGGCAACGAATATTTTCGGACAAGAGAGTAGTTTTCCGTATTTAACACATTTCCCGTATTTTTTTACTGAGATAAATATTCTGTCTGACAGACGGGTTTCCGTAACGGAAAAGTTTCAGTTGGTTGTTTCTCAAAATGATGAAAAAAGGATTTTCTTTCGGCAGTATTTAAAAACATATCAAAATATGCAAACGGATGTTATTCAGCCGGCATATACCTTTATATCCGTTCGGCACAACGGAAGAAAAGCCGAACTTAAAACAGAAGAAGAAGAAAAACAGATTCGTGTGTATTTGCCCAATACCTATATCGGACTTCATATGTACGAAATAACGTATCATATTGATAATATACTGGAAAGCAAAGAGTTATTGTTGAGCCTTTCCGGAACACAGTTGCCTGTTCCCGTAGAACGTTTCAGCGGGAAAATTCGTTTTCCGAGCAATGCTCCGCCGAGAGAGGCTCAACTTGTTTTCGGAATAAACAATGTCAGCACGCAAAAAGGAATTCAGTACTTAAAAGAAAGAGAAACATTGGCGTTTAAAATTGAACGAATTGTACCTGAGGGAACGGATGTCAGGATGTCTGTTTCTTTTGATGACAATGCCTTTTCGCCGATTTCCGGATATATTTCTGCCGTTGATTTTTTTATGAAACACCTTAGTTTTTTCGTTGTACTTATAAGTATGCTTTTGTGGATAGGATACGCCTTTCTTCAAAACAGACTTTCTAAAAGAACTATGAAAGAAAAAGCATTTGTTTTAAAGGCGCAAAAACGTGTTATATATACGCCTGAATTGGCACGTTTTCTTATAAAAAAGAAAGTAGATGAAAAAACGGTTTTAAGTCTTATTTTTTCTTTAAAACAAAAAGGGGTTTTTAGTTTTTCGGATGGAATGCAGAAACTTGTTTATGAAAAGAAAAAGGTAAAATTATCTCATACAGAAAAAAAACTGTTTCGGATTTTGTTTTCTAAAAAGGAACAAGCAGATATATCCGAAAAAGACTTTAAAAAATATGTGGAAAAAACGCTTAAAAGAGAAGTTTGGTTTAGTCTTATGAGGATGTTTGTCAGCCTGACCCGTCAGATGTGGCTGATGGGAGCGTTAGTATTTTCAGGAGCCCTCGCTGTTGCTTTGCAGATAGGTTTCACTTGGGGATGTATGGCCGTTCTGATTGTCGGTTTTTTGATGGGTGCTTTTTTATTTGTACGACACAGCGGATTTTTGCTTTATATAAAACAAAGTTATCAGGGACTTTATGTGAATTTAGGGCATTTTTCACCTCATACGCCGAACACGTTGGTGTTAAAAATGATACCGTTGGCCGTTGCCTTGGATTTAACTGATGTTTTTTCGCCGATGGCTCCGAAAGAAACACCTGAACAATTTTCCTTGACAGAACAGGAGAATCTGTTATTAAATAAAATAAAAGTAAAAAGGAACAAAAAATGATTTGGACACCTGAAAAAGTACAAGAATTGAAAAAATTGTGGGAAAGCGGACTTTCTACCGGAGAAATCGGCCGGATTCTCGGCGTCAGTAAAAATGCAATTGTCGGGAAAGTGCATCGCTTGGCTCTTGAAAGTCGTCCGTCGCCGATTCTGCCTGCTCCTAAGGTTGAAAAGGTTAAAAAGAAGGTTAAGAGAAAAAGGACGCCTAAAAAAGAAAAAACGGAAAATGAAGGTGTAGCAGTTGAGACTTCTTCGGAAAAGAAAAAAACATCTTCTCCCAAGAAAAGAAAAGGTGTGGCACTGACCGATTTAACACCGACTTCTTGTCGTTGGCCGGAAGGGGACCCGAAAGATCCTGATTTTTCTTTCTGCGGAAAGGAAGTTGTGCCGGGTAAAATTTATTGTGCAGAGCATTGTGCTGTTGCCTATTCCACGCTTCTTAAAACTAAATGAAAAAAACACTCTGTCTGATTGACGGTTCCGGTTATGTGTATCGTGCCTTTTATGCGATACCTCCGATGAATCGCAAGAAAGATATGTTGCCGACGAATGCCGTTTACGGCTTCACGTCTATGCTGATGAACTTTGTTAAGAAAAATCATCCGGATTATATCGTCGTTGTTTTTGATGCCACTCGTCGGAATTTCAGAAACGAGATTTATCCTGAGTATAAGGCTAACAGAAAAGAAACACCGGAAGAACTTAAACCACAGTTTCCGATTATCAGACAGGCTGTGGCATCGTTTAATATGAGAGCGGTTGAAAAAGAGGGATTTGAGGC
>JAFQJY010000029.1 GCA_017414845.1 Alphaproteobacteria bacterium
AGCCCCACCGTTCTCTGGCGTAGGTGCTGGAGGAGGAACCTCATCTCCACCTTTCTAAGGCGTAGGCGTTGTCGGAGGAACGCCACCATCCCCGTTCTCAGGCGTAGGCGGTGTCGGAGGAACGCTATCCCCACCGTTCTCTGGCGTAGGTGTTGTCGGAGGAACCTCATCTCCACCATTCTCAGGCGCAGGCGGTGTATATCCATCTTGCCCACCGTTTTCTCCTATGTAATCCCGCCAGTCTTTTTCTGCCTCTATCTGCAAAAGCCTATACGCCTCGTCTAAACGTTTATCCCGTAAATCATTTTTGAAATAAGCATTTGCCTGTATCCGTCGCTTATTTAATGTTTCTTTGTTATATATCCCTAATTCCTGTAATTTTTTCTTATCCAATCTTGCTAAAAAAATCTGTGCTTCCGGCCAACGATGCCCCCAACCGGTCGCTAACAACCGTCGCAAACTTGAAGAACTCTTCTTTATACTTCCTTTTCTTATTATAGAAACAGCGCCCTCGGCAACACGTTCAAACATTTGACTGTAAAAAATCTTTTGAAAGTCCGTTTCCTGTACCGGTTGACGAAAAAACACACTCATCTGATCAACATAGGAATCTAACTCTTTTTTTTGTGGTGCCGTTTTTGTTTGCGATTTTTCAAAAAATCTGTTGATTTTATTTGCCCACTCTGGCTCTATCAAATTACCGAAAACCCTTTTGTCCTTTTCTTTCGTTGTAAAACGTTTTGGAATAATGACTTGCTGTTCTTTAAATTCCTCAACACCCAATGCCAATAAATCACGCCAAGCCTGATAACCTTCCTGTTCCTGATAAAGTTTCGGGTTTTGTTCAAGAGTTTCCATTAACTCCTGTAATTTATTATCATATCCCATTTAACTTCTCCTCTATTACAGATTAAATTTTAATGTATTGATTTTATCTCACATTTTATTTTTTGTCAAGCATTTTTATTTGTGTTAAAAACTTGATAAACAGCACAAAATGATGTATAACACATAAAGATTCAATTTATAAAGAAGGAGAGTAATTGTGGTCGCTAATCTTTTGGAAAAACTGACAAAAAAAATGGTAGAATCAACTGATGATATCATGGCAGAAGGTATTTTGGACAAGATGCAAATCAACATTGACTGTTTCAACGATTCTAAAAATCCTCCCGAAGTACGACAAGAGGCTTTTAACGATTTGAGATTATCCTCGGAAGACAGAAAAATCCTAGGAAAAGTTGAAAAACGGTCTCGCCAAAAATTAAATGCTTTAAAGTTAAAGAGAGTTTTACACGTATTAAAGCCTTTGACACCGGATGAGACAAAAGAAGTTAAAAGACTTACTGCACTTTTGGGGAAGATTTCGCAAGCCTATAAATATCATCACCTTCGGACAACACCGGAAGAGCGCAAAAAAATAATACGTTCTCTTGAACAAACAACTTCAAAGAGAATGCAACTTGCCAAACGACGTGACCGATAATCCGTAAATCATTACTACACTTTGACGTGCCTGTATTTTATAGGCACGGTATTTTTTATAAAACAACACGGTTCAATTTAAAATATTTTTTTAATTAAAGATATTTCGGATAAAGCCGGGGGTAAGTAAACTGGATGGTTTAAAAATCAGTTCGGGACTATCCGTTTTTCCCTTTATTTCAAAAGCAAGACCGATAAGCCCGCCTCCTTTGTCGCCTGAAAAAATCCGTCCGATAAAAGGTATTTTCCCAGGCAAACTATTGACAGCATACGCCGGTATGACACTGCCGGAAAGGTCTATTTCATCTGACTTGATATCTCCTTGGAATGTAACACCGACAGCCGTTCCGTATGCGACACCGTCTTTAACGGAAACATCCAAATTTTCTTCCAACTTAAAAGGAATACTCGCTTTTTTAAACGCAATTTCATCCCCTCTGAACGCATCCAAAACACCTAAAATTGTTATTGCCTGCATAAAAAACGGCGTTTTTGTCAGAGAATAATCCCTCATTTCAAGTTCCCCCGTCAAGGCTTTATTTTCCTGTTGCATCTCCACTTTCAAGATGCCTCCGCGAATCCTGTCACTATATCCGGAATAATTTAAAAAAGAACCGAAATCCTGCGTTTCTATAAGTAATTTACTCTCCTCGTTTCTTCTTAAAATAAGTGGGGATACAGCCGTTACCTTTCCGTTCCAACGAGTATATATCCCATTTTCTCTTGCCAAGGACACAGAAATATCTTTGAGGGGTTTTCCCGTTGTTAAAATCAACTCATCTAATTGTATTTTTATGTCAAAATTTTTAGATTTGCCCTGATGATTACTTTCCTTTTCGCTTTTGTCTTTTGAGTGTAAATATTTTGATAAATCAAGTCGTTTTCCCTCTGCAATAACTTTTATCCCGTTCGTTTTTTTCTCAAAAAATATACTTAAATTATTTTGTGGTGTTTTTATTTGTTTTAAATCTATTGCAAAGCCGTTTTTCAAAGAGATATTCCCGTCTATAACTGTTTTTTCATCAGGAACATCTAACCGAAAAGACGGAACAGATAAGACTTTCCCGTTTCCTGTTTCTACCGTTACACCGAAAACGGCAGGCTTGTTTTTTTCCTTTACATAAGAAATGGGGTCCAGGGAAAGAGAGGCATTTTTTAAATCTGCAATCACATTTATTTTTTGAAATGCAGGCGTTTCAAATAAAACTTCGGCACGAACGGAAATATCTCCCTCAACTATCTCCGAAATCCCTTGATAATACGGTTTTAAAAGTTTATCCGATAAATTACCGACAAGTATTCCTTTAGCAGGTTGTTTAAGCGTTGAATCAAACTGATGGTCCCACTCAATTTCAAACGGATTATCATCAAATAACACATGCCCTTTTATATTTATTTTTTTATTATCGGCATATAAATGTCCCCGTCCTTTATCCACGACTAATTCCGTATACGGAACCGGAATGGATACATCATTTAAATCAGCCTCTACATGAACGCCGATATCTGAAGATTTAAACGTTGCACTGATAGGAATATCCAGTTGAACCGTTGCCTTACCGTTTCCCGTCATTTTTTTATAATCCAAATTTAAAAAATTGACTAATTCAAGAGGTTTCTGACTCAGTATATCCAGTCCTTCTCTAATCGGTCCCGTCGCCGTAAAAATAATACGCAAAGGAACAATATCCTCACCCAGATTAAAGAAATCCACGCTTGCTTTTTCAAGTTGCAAATTATCTATATGCCCTTTTGTTGCCTCTATTAAAATTTTATCAGGGAAAAAAGAAACAATTGCCTCGGCGCCTTTGACGGGAGGCAAGCCGTCCAGATAATCTACCGTTGCATTTTCAACTTTAACCGTTCCTTTTAAATCCACCATTCTTTTATCTTGAAACAAGAAGGTAAATGATGCATCCGTTGCCATCCCCGTTTTCATATTCGTCGTTACCCAATTGTATGCAGAAGCTCCTAATTGAGACGGCCACAAAACAGGCAACTCCGACAACGAAATATTTTTGGCTTGCGTTTTTAACGTCGCAAAAATATCATCCGTTTTCCCCGTATTTAAGAGAGTATCTATCCCGTCTATTTTCATCTGTGCAAAAACGGTTGCCTCTTTAATTGTTGCAATAGCGTCAGAAACTTCAAAACTTTTAAGCCCTTCCGAAAATGCGCCTGCAAAAATCAACGTATCTACAAAATAAGTCGTATCTATCGGTTTAGGCAAATAAACAGTTCCTTTTTGATTTGCCTCTGCCGTTACAGACAAACTTTTCACAATATTCGGCAGTGTTTTGGCATTCATATCCAATACGGCGTTCAATGTCCCGTTTAACATGACATCTACCCCTTTTACTTCACGAAGAAGCGTTCCGAATTTTTTAATCGGCATATCTTCAAAAGAGGCTTCCATAACTGTTATATTTGTATTTGTGTGATACACCCCTTGTAAATCAAAGGGCATTAAATCACTCCCCTCATGCAAGACAACGGCCCCTGAAAAATCCAATAAAAATTTTTCTCTTTTTTTTATGGAAAAACTGACATCAGGAATACTTACTTTTTTTTGAACAACAGGGATATCTATTATCCAATGCCCTTTTTTAATTTCAAAATAATCTAAATCTTTCAGGGATGAAAAGAACCGTCCTACCGTATACAAGACCCCTTCGGAAACGACCTTGTCTTCAAAAGAGATTTCTTGGTTTTGTTCCTCAACAGACATCAATAAATACGGTTTGTCAAGTACCAAAGACGACGGCATAAAATTGCCCGTCAAAATCGGAAGTAATCGGAATGCGAACGAGGCTTTCGGAATATCAACAAGCGTTTCGTTCATTTCATTCTTGATGGTAATATCCGTCGCTTTAACGGCACATAAATGTCCGTGCGCCGCATCCAACTCCAAATAGACCATCCCGACACTGAGTTTCTGATTATCTTTTTGAACCAACACCTTTTCCAAAACCGGCGTGAAGAAATCCATTTCTATCGGCCCTTTAAGAAGTCGTAAAAAAAGCATAATACTGAGCACAAAACAGAAAGCAATAACAGCCTCTACCGAACGGACAAGGATATGCCACCCTCTTTTAATGTATTTACGAAATGTCTTTTTCTTTTTTGCCATTTAAAACACTCTTTGTAAAAACACTCTTTCCATAAAAAACAACATACCCCAACAAAGCCCTAACGCCATAAGAGGTGTCAAAAACCATCCTCTGATAACACGAAAAACCTCTCTAAAAGAAACACCGTGACACCGTTTCAAAAGAGAAACGCCGATAACAGCACCAACAATTGCGCCTGAACTTGAAATAGGGACCAAAGGAATACTCGGCAAGTGGCACGACAGCAAAAAATCTCTCAAAAGTGTTGATGAAAACAAAACCAAAACAAGTCCATGTGCCAACACGACAACAAACGCCTCTGTCGGTGACATTTTGAGAATACCGTTTCCGACGGTTTTAATAGCCTTGGCAGAATAAGTTATAATTCCGACACAAATAGCAACGGCACCGATTAAAAAAAGGAGTTGCATTGACGACAGAGATAAAAAAACGAGGTTCATTTTCGGAAGTGAAACAACAGACAAAAACGGCGCCATTACATTACCGATATTATTTGCCCCGAAAGCGTAAGAAGCAAACGAACCGGCAAGTATCAGCCCTAATCGTGTATATGCATCCTGATAAAGCATTCTTATCGGATATTTTCTCAAATATGCCCGTAACAGAATCATAATAATAAAAGCGAACAAACACGCCAACAGCGGACTGACAAACCATACGCCGATAATTTTACTAAGGACACTGACATTGACATCTGTATGAGCGTAAAGATTCCACCCCAACAAAGCGCCGACAATGGACTGCGTCGCAGAAACGGGAACTCCTGCTCTTGTCATCATAAACAGTGTCAACGCTGCCGTGAAAGAAACAACAAAAGCACCGACTAACGACGAAACACTTCCGAGTTCTTCCAATGTCTGACTTGTTCCTTTACCTCCGAACACTGCCCCTAAAAACACAAAGACACACGCAAAAAATGCCGCTTTTTTAAAACTGACCATTTTTGTTCCGACAGCCGTGCCGAAAAGACTGCTCATATTATTAGCGCCTAGGGTAAACCCCAGAAACAAACCGCCGGAAAGATAAAAAAGCGTCAATAAAACTTCCATTAAAACGACCTTTTCACACACAAAATCGTCAATTTATCAGCCTCATCTTCGGCAATATCCGAGATATCTTCTATTCTTTTTTCCACATCTCTTAAATGCAATTTTTCAGCCAACTCCAATTGAGAACTGTCAAAAATTTTACGTTTTAATGCCGTTCCCTGTTTGTCTGCTTCTTTTTCATAAAACATTACTTTATGAAGCGTATTTTCAACAACACCGTTTGCAAAAAAACTACGTGCAGACATCACCAATTCTTCCACACAGGTTATAACCGTTTTAACAAGATTTTCCATATCTTCCGAAATAAAATCCGGCAACTTCGGACGTTCTATTTCAAGTGCATATAATGCCCCTTCATACTTATTGCTTATCTTGTCTAAACCTTCAAGCAAACTTAAAACATCTGCTCTTGAATCCGGCAATAAGGTATGTTCGTAAAGTTGTGATTCTATATCCCGTCGCAACTGATCGTTTTTTGTTTCAAAACGGCTTTCTTCTTCTCTTTTTTGCAGAAATGAGACAGTTGCCCCCTCTTCAAGATAAATCTTAAACGCCTGTTCAAAAACAAGCCCACCCTCTGAAATATTATTCAAAAACTCCGTAATTTTATTGTCAATTTCCCGTGTTTTTTTAAAAAGTGTAAAACCGGCAATTTTATCTTCCATCTTCGTCCTCCGTTGCTTTGATTTTTGAAGCCAGTGATGCTGTCAGGAACCTGTCAATTTCACCGTCTAAAACACCCCCTGTATCCGAAGTTTCCACTTCTGTTCGTAAATCCTTGACCATCTGATACGGTTGCAGAACATAAGAACGTATCTGATGCCCCCAACCGATATCCGATTTTTGTTCTTCAATCGCATCTCTTTCGGCATTTTTCTTTTGAAGTTCATATTCGTAGAGCCTTGCACGAAGCATTCGCCACGCCTCATCACGGTTAGCAAACTGACTTCTTTGATTTTGACATTGGACGACGATACCCGTCGGTTGATGCGTAATACGAATGGCACTGTCTGTTTTATTCACGTGCTGTCCGCCGGCCCCTGATGCCCGATAGGTATCAATTCGGCAATCAGCCGGATTGATATTGACTTCAATGCTCTCGTCAATTACCGGATAAACCCAAACAGACGAAAAACTGGTATGCCGTCTGGCGTTGGAATCAAACGGAGAAATACGCACCAAACGATGAACTCCGCTTTCTGTTTTAAGCCATCCGTAAGCATTTTTTCCTTTAATTTTCAAAGTGACGGATTTAAGGCCGGCTTCTTCGCCTTCCATCTCATCCAAAGTTTCTATGCCATAATTATGCTTATTAGCCCAAAAAGTATACATTCGACAAAGCATTCCAGCCCAATCACAAGCCTCTGTACCACCGGCTCCCGAATGAATTTCCAAGAACGCATCGCAACCATCAGCTTCTCCTGAAAGAAGTGTTTCAAGTTCTTGTTCTGATGCCTCTTTTGCAAGCATTTCCAAACTTGCCTCTGCCTCGGCGACCATATCGGTTTCGCCCTCCATCTCAGCCAACTCAATAATTTCAACCGTATCTTTTAAGTTTTTTTCAAGATTTTGAT
>JAFQJY010000004.1 GCA_017414845.1 Alphaproteobacteria bacterium
AAAATGATGGCTGAAATAATGAAAATGTGTGATGGTAACGAAGCTGCCGCTTCCGTTGCGCATCGTTTGAATGAAATCTCTATTATTTACCCGATTACGCCGAGTTCTCCAATGGGCGAATGGGCTGACGATTGGTCTGCTAAGGGGATTAAAAATATTTGGGGAAAAGTTCCGACTGTCGTTGAAATGCAGTCCGAAGCCGGTGCTATCGGTGCCGTTCACGGTTCTCTTCAAGCCGGTGCTTTAACAACAACATATACGGCTTCTCAGGGCTTGCTTTTGATGATTCCGAATATGTACAAAATCGCCGGTGAATTGACGCCGTTTGTGATGCATGTGGCCGCCCGTACTTTGGCGGCTCACGCTTTGTCCATTTTCGGCGATCACTCTGATGTGATGGCTTGTCGGCAGACAGGTTTTGCCATGCTCGCCTCCAACTCTGTTCAGGAGGCGCAGGATATGGCTGCCGTTGCACAATTAGCGACACTGAAATCCTCTGTTCCGTTCCTGCACTTTTTTGACGGGTTCAGAACTTCTCATGAAATCAACAAAATCAACTACATTTCCGATGATGAATTAAAGGCTTTAATGGACGGTGTGGATACACGTGTTGTTGCTAAGAACGCCTTGACACCGGATGCGCCTGTTGTTCGTGGTACGGCTCAAAATCCGGACGTTTTCTTCCAGACACGTGAGGCAAGTAATGTTTATTACAATGCTGTCCCGGGTGCTGTTGAAGACGCTATGCGTAAGTTTGAACAAATTACGGGTCGTGCTTATCACTTAGTTGACTATGTCGGTGCTGAAGATGCGGAACATGTTATTGTTGTTATGGGTAGTGGTGCTGAAACGGTTGAAGAAACAATTCGTTTCTTAAATGCTCAGGGCGCAAAATACGGCGTTTTGAAAGTTCATTTATATCGTCCTTTCCCGACAGAAGCATTCGTTGGTGCTTTGCCGAAAACAGTTAAACAGATTTCTGTTCTTGACAGAACAAAAGAAAGCGGTTCTGTGGGTGAGCCACTCTATTTGGATGTTGTTTCCACATTGACGGAGGCTGTTGCTGAGGGTAAGGTTTCCGTAATGCCGAAAGTGTTTGGCGGACGTTATGGACTTTCTTCCAAAGAATTCACACCGGCAATGGTTAAGGCAGTTTTGGAAAATACGGCAAAAACGCACTTTACGGTTGGTATTAAAGATGATGTTACAAATCTGTCTTTGGACTATGATGAACACTTTGATATCGCAGGTGGTGACGTAACACGTTGCATTTTCTTCGGTTTAGGTGCTGACGGTACGGTCGGAGCCAATAAAAACTCCATTAAAATTATTGCTGATGGCAGTGATTTCTATGGTCAGGCTTATTTCGTTTACGACTCCAAAAAATCCGGTGCCATGACAACATCTCACTTGCGTTTTGCAAAGAACCCGATTAAAGCACCGTATCTGATTTCCAAGGCAGGTTTCGTGGCTATTCACCACATGCCGTTTATGGAAAAAATTGATATGACTTCTTGTTTGGCTGACGGTGGTGTATTGCTTTTGAATACACAAACACCGGCTGATAAAGTTTGGGATAGTTTGCCTGTTGAAGTACAGAAAGATTTGATTTCCAAAAAGGCTAAGTTGTACGCTATTGATGCTGTGGATGTTGCTAAGAAGACAGGTATGGGACGCCGTATCAATACGATTATGCAGACTTGTTTCTTTGCTATTTCCGGCGTTCTTCCGAAAGACGAGGCCATTGCCAAAGTCAAAAAGTATGCCGAAAAAACATATGCGAAAAAAGGTCCGGAAATCGTTGCAGCCAACATTGCCGCTATTGACGGAACTTTGGAACATTTGCATGAAATCACGGTTCCTGCCGAAGCAACGGCAACACATACACGTCAAAGTGGCGTTCCGGCTGATGCACCTGAATTCTTGAAACGTATTACGGCGCCTATTATTGAGGGGCGTGGTGATGCAATGCCTGTTTCTGCATTTGCAGAAGTGGCTAATGGTACATGGCCGACGGGAACAACGGCTTATGAAAAACGCCGTGTTGCAACGGAAATTCCCGAATGGGATCCGAGTTTGTGTATCCAGTGCGGTAAATGTTCGTTCGTTTGTCCGCATGCTGCTTTGCGTCAAAAGGTTGCTAAACCGGAAGATTTGGCAAATGCTCCGGCAAGTTTCAAATGCGCTGATTACAAAGGTAAAGAATTCCCCGGTCAGAAATTTATCGTTCAATGTGCGCCGGAAGATTGTACGGGATGTGGTCTGTGCAGACAGGTTTGTCCGGTTAAGTCTAAGGAAGATCCGAATCGTAAGGCTCTGAATATGGTTGCTATTGAAAAAGATTTGGAAAATGAAATCAAAAACTTTGACTTCTTCAAATCTTTGCCGGAAGTTGACAGAACAAAAGTTGACGCTAAATCCGTCAAAAATGTAAGTTTGTTCCAACCGTTGTTTGAGTTCTCAGGCGCTTGTGCCGGTTGTGGTGAAACGCCGTATGTCCGTTTGATGACGCAACTCTTCGGAGACAGACTGGTCGTGGCTAATGCGACGGGTTGTTCTTCCATTTACGGCGGAAACTTGCCGACAACACCGTATGCTAAGAATAGTGACGGTCGTGGTCCGGCTTGGGCAAACAGTTTGTTTGAAGATAACGCCGAATTCGGTTTGGGTATGCGTTATGCGATTGATGACAAAAATGCTTTTGCAACAGAACTTTTAACAGAATTGAATGCCGATAAAAAATGGTCGAAGCATATTCGTATTTTAAGAAAAATAATAGAGCTTAATAAATAAACACACAGGCTAGGTTAATCCTAGTCTTTTTTATATTAAAAAATCTACCACCAAAAGATGAT
>JAFQJY010000030.1 GCA_017414845.1 Alphaproteobacteria bacterium
AGCGATGAGGACAGCGCCGACAGAGGCACCTTGAGCCATGTTTTGAGGCAGACTGAAAATACCGCCTCCGATCATGGAACTGATAACGATACCGGCAAGACCTAAAACGCCGAGTTTTCCGGCTGTGTTTTCAGGTGTTGAGGTTGTTTGTTGTTGCATAGTGATTTCCTTTTAAAAGTGAAAGAGGACAGGGGGCTGTGTCCTCTGTTGGTGAAACAGGTTATTTGCTCACTTCTACGACAGGAGCGTATTCAAAGTTCAGAAAGCCTAACGCTGTCAGAGAATAGCCGAAGTTTTGCGTAATGTTGACATAGTTATGGAAGAACTGGAAATCATCATGACGTTTAACACCCCGAATATCCAATTCGTGATTGAGAGATTTTGTCAACCACATTTGAGCATGCGCTTTGGCAATATCATCATCAATGAAAGTGTCAAAAAACTCTACGTATTCAGCAGCCCAACCACCGATGAATTTTCCGTTGTTGTCTTTTCCCCAAACGATACCGACACCTGTTGCAATGGCTTTGTGTTCGGCAGAAGAAGCCCCATGTCCTGCCATAATGACTTCAAGAACAGCGCCGTGTTTGAAGTGTTGTTGTACTTGTTCTACAGGGACTATGTTGCCGAAAAGTTCCGGTGGCAAAACAGATGTATAAGGAACGACATTGAAGTCCTGAATTTTTGCCTGTAAAAGCGCCGAATCATAGCAGAAAGTTTCAAAAGGCTGAGGCGGAATACCGTCATCTGCCTGTCCTGCACCGCCTGTAATAAAGGCCAGTGTCGGGTATCTTGTTCCAAGTTGTGTAGTCATTTTTTCCTCCTTTTATTAAAATTCTTACAAAAAAAGAGGTAGATTTATTTTACTTTTTGCGCAAGTCGTACAATGGTATTTTATGCAAAAAGAGGCTTGAAAAAGCCATAAAAAGACATATTTCAAATGAAAAGGAGGATAAAATGAAGAAAAAGTTTTTAAATTTGGTCTTATTGATAGGAATTCCGGCTTGTCATACGGCACAACCTTATCCGGAAATGTTGCAAACGTGGATAGGAAAATCGGAGGCAGATTTGGTTGCGACATGGGGAGCGCCTGCGGATATGCAGACAATTGCGCCGAACAAACAGATTTTTGTATATATTACGGAAAAACAAACATTTGTTCCGGGGGAAGTTCCTGTCGGAAATCTGACTTATGATACGACAGGAGAAGTTATGGGTCAATCTTACGATTATTATTGTACAACCACATTTACGACATATAATGATATTATCACAAATTACAGTTATCAAGGCGATGGCTGTCTGATGGAGTGATGAATAGGGTCGGTATGTAGATAATAGATTGATATTTTAAAATAAATAAGTCACAATTTCAAAGGGCTTACGATTACATTGTTGCTTGTTGCAACTTGACATTCAAAACCAATTTGATATAATAAATTGTTTAATAAATTCACATTGTCAACTGTTGCAACTTGACATTCAAAACCAATTTGATATAATTGTGCCACAAGTCACTTCATCAAGGGCGAAGTTGCAACTTGACATTCAAAACCAATTTGATATAATGTGTCCGCCGAAATCCCTTGTTTTCAAGGGTTTCGGCGGATAATTTTTTTGAAAAAAATGACTTTTTTTTTACCGTTTTTTTGCTGTTTTTTTCATTTTTTTTCGTATCCGATTCGCTTTTTTCTTCCGATTCGCTTTTTGATTTTTTGTGATTTTCTAGAATAATTCAAACTGATCCGGTTGTTTTTTTAAACTTTTCGGAACATGATTTTTAATATGAATAATATTAGCAAATTGTTTGTCCGTAAAAAACAGGATATTGACATCTCCGTAAGCAGGATTGTTTTTCTGAATAGCCTTGATAAACTTCTGTGAGTTTTCGCTTGTTCCCGTAAATTGTACGTAAACGGAAAATTGAACCATTTCAAACCCTTCGTCAAGTAAAAACTTTCTGAATTTTGTTGCCGATTTTCGCTGTGCAACCGTTTCTGTCGGCAAATCAAACATAACCATCATCCACATCAGTTTTCTTCCGTTTAAAAATTTAGTCATTCGTTTCTTCTTCAAATAAATACGGTGTAAAATTAAATTCAACACGTCCCGTTTTATAAATGTTGACCAAATCCCAAACACATTGCTGTAAAATCATATAAAGGGGAGATTCGCCTGTTTTTGTTTTAAACATGGTTGTTAAAAGGCCGGCAAAAAGCGCCTTGTGTTTTACTGTCAATTCCGTTGTTTCCGTGTCTTTTTCAAAAAGACGGTAAACCGTTATATCAACCAGCGGACGAAAGGGTTCAATTAAATCATCTACAAGACAAAAAGGATTGAGTTTGTTGTGATGTTCTATGCCATACACCGGATTTAAACCTGATGCGACGACGTAACGTGCCAGTGCGGAACGAAGAACGGCATATCCGTAATTTAAAAAAGCATTGATACCGCCCGTATCCCGATTGCGAATAAAATCAGCACCGAACAGGGCTTTAAAATAAAGTTTTGCCGCATATCCCTCCCGATTATCAGTATCGCCTGAAAGAACTGTTTCGCTTAGTCCCTCCAACGGATTGTTATCACAGATTAAATCCAAAACACGAGACTGATTTTTGATTTTTTCCTGAATAATCTTTTGCCATATTTTTTTATAAATCGGCAGTTTTTGCTCGGTTTGAAGATGTTGTATTTCCGTTTGACGGACATGCCCGACCAAAGACAGAAGAATGCCGTTCGGTAAATAATTTTTGCCGAGAACAACGAGGGGAATACCCTCTTCACAAAGTCGCTGTAAAAGGTTGTGGGTGTAAACAACCTGATGCGCCGTTACCATCAGTGCTGAGATATGATTAAAGGGAACGTCGGTGACGTTCCCTTCTTTTTCAATCCGCAAAAAACCACGAAAAACGGAAAGTTTTTGATTGTCGGTGGCTATTTCTATAATTCTATTTGGCATTTTGTATTCTCCCAGCCGGTGAAACATAAACTTTCTTCGCCCTGTATTTTTGAAGTGAGGATGTACGTGAACACCAAGATTTTACGTCATCTTCATCTTTCGCAATGTGATGAGGGGTCAGAAAAATACGTCCATCGGTAATTATCTTCTTTACTCTGAATAAGACAGTTGTTTTAGTCAAATCTTGATTTTCTTGAAGTTTAGTTTGAACAATTTGACGGATATTAGATGGAATATCATTATTTTCCATTTGTTCCCGAGTAAATGTTCCCATTACCATGTCATTTCTTTTTAACGACATAATCCGTTTGGCATTCGGGTAGCGATTTTTCCAGTAGAAAATATCTTCTCCCCGATGAACACGAACGGTGGCGTTGTAGTTAGAGATGATTTCACTTTTCCATTCGCCGGCATCCTTTGTCGGAATGCCTCCGAATTTATTTTGAGAATTGATTTGATAGATTTCTACGCAAAAATTATTTCCGCTTTCAAACCACTTAAACGCTTTTTGAGATGTCTCCCGTAATTTTAAAACGGCTTCTTTTTCACGGTTTTGTAATTCCTGTTTAATACGGTTTTCCGTTATTGTTTTAGCATCAAGTGTTTTTGCTTTTCCTTCTATGATAAACCACTTTTTAAAGGCATCGTAATAGGCTTGTTTATCCTCAGTATTATAAAACATCGGAATATAGTCTGTCACATCTTTCGTTACTTCCTTTTTATTGTTTCCGTTGCCTGTTTTAAACTTTGCCGTCAGAGTTTCTTCATCCACAAATCCTTTAAAACCGTACGCCGTATCCTTATGCAACTGCCCGACGGTGGAATCCTTATCATAGACATTTTTAAGTTTCGGTTTATGAGAAATGTTGATGTTTTCAACTCGTTTCAATAAATCAGGGACAGGGATTGTTGTCGGTTTTTGAATGTATGTGTTGATTATGGTTGCCTCTCTTTCCTGCGTAAAATCTTTAATCCGTTTGCGCAGGTCTTTCCGTTCGTCCTCTGACGTATCTTTGTCCTTGAATTTATAAAGTTCGTCTCTGAACCGTTCAAGGGCAGAAGGATAGATTGTTTTTAAAGCTTGTGCCGTTTTTT
This sequence comes from Alphaproteobacteria bacterium, assembly GCA_017414845.1. The sequence goes on from JAFQJY010000030.1 coordinate 4,055, forward strand.
CAATTTGCCCTCTGTTGACAGCAGAAATAATGACGGCATCTATGGCGTGATGATTGTGATAAGCACGGTATTCCTCAGTCCCTTTATCCTCTTTATAAAGGTTCAGTCCCCATGATTTACGCACCATTGCCGTCAGTTGTCCGGCAACAGCCTGCGCTTTTTTGTAGCCGTCTTCTCGTACAATCGGCAGTAAATAGGTCTGTAAAACCCGTGTCATATAACGTGTGTCGTTCAAAGAACGGGCAATAGGTCCTTCTTTTTCTTCAAACTTCTTCACGGCATCTTTTCCGAAACGCCATTTTTGTTCGTCAGGAAGTTTTTTGATACGGTTTTGAATCTCTGCCCACACGATATTTTGTGATGCAAATTCGTTATTATGAAAGGCTTCATACGGTGTTTTGTTGCCTTTAAGTTTGTTCGCCCATGCAGAGGCTATGACACGATTCGCATACGAATCATCTAGACTGCGTGAAAACGGAATAATGTGCTCAATTTGAAACAGATTGCCGTTGAATAAGTTTTCAATGTCTATTGGGTTGCCTGTGTAAGGGCACCTGCGGTCTATGGGATTTTTTGCCATACGCTCCCATATCTTATACTTTATAATGTCTTGCGGGGTCGGATTCCGTCCTGTTTTTTTGGAAATTTCCTTTTTAATGCGCTCGTTTTCTGCCTCGTTATTATCACGGGTTTTGCTCATCTTCTGACGTTCTTCGGCAGAGGCGTTTAAATCACGGGCATATTCTATGGAAATATCAAAGGGCTGTCCATAGTGTCGTATCAGTTCGTTGACGACTTGACGCACCTGATTTAAGGCAACGTGAACGGTGGCGTTGGCAATTTTGCCGTAGC
>JAFQJY010000031.1 GCA_017414845.1 Alphaproteobacteria bacterium
GGCATCTACGTTAAGAATGCTGTCTATTTCAAGGGTATGAATAGCCTCTTCATCCGGTTGTGTATGATTTCTTATATAATCATCCAAAAAATTAAAGAAATCATCTATACGTTCTTTTTTAAGTGAAAAACCGGCCGCCATCGGATGCCCTCCGCCTTTTGTCAGGATTCCTTTTTGAAGTGCCGTAATAACAATAACGCCTAAATCCACCCCAGTCACAGAACGACTTGAACCTTTCACTTCGTCATTTTCAACACTGAGTACAAATGTCGGTAAATGATAGGTATCTTTCAGGCGTCCTGCAACAATACCGACAACCCCCTGATGCCAGTCTTTACCTTGAACAAGCAAAAAAGGATGCCCTTCTTTGACGAGTTTTTCAGCTTGAACGGTTGCTTCTTCAAGAACGGTTGTTTCTATTTCACGGCGATGAACATTTAATTCCTCCAATTCTGTAGCAATCCTGTGTGCTTCAAGCATATCTTTCGTTGAGAGCAGACGCATACCCAAATCAGAAGTACCGACACGACCGCCGGCATTGACACGAGGTCCTAAAATAAATCCCATTTGATAAGAGCCTATCTTTTCAAAAATACGGGCAACTTCCGAAAGAGCATTCAAACCGATATTTTCCCGTTTAGCCATTTGTCCGATACCGCTTTTCACAAACAGCCTGTTTATTCCTCGTAACGGCACAACATCACAAACCGTGCCAAAAGCGACTAAATCCAACCATTTTTTTAAATCAGGCTCTTTCCTTGTCTGATAAAACCCCTGTTCCCGAAGCAGTCTGTTGATTGCAACAATTGTCAAAAAAACGACACCGACGGCTGCCATAGAATAACAAGGACCGTTATGAGGTTCATCCAATCGCTTAGGATTGACGACAGCATACGCATCAGGAAGATGTTTTTCCGGTTCATGATGGTCTAAAATAACAATATCCAATCCTAATTTGGTCCCGAAAGCAATCGGTTCAAAAGCAGTCATTCCGCAATCAACAGTCACTACTAATTTGATACCGTCATCATAGTATTTCTGCATTTCACGAATATTCGGGCCATAACCATCTGCTCTATCTGGAATAAAAACTCGTGTTTTTACACCGACAGCCTCTAAAAAAAGTTTCAGTAAAGAACTGGAAGTCGCTCCATCCACATCATAATCCCCCATAATTCCGATAGTTTCGTTGTTCTCAATGGATTGAATTATCCTGCGTGATGCTTTTTCAACATCTTTTAAAATATAGGGATCAGGCAAATTCTGTCTTAAAGACGGATGTAAAAAGGCCTCTGTTTCTTCAAAAGGGATACCTCGTGCAGACAAAATGCGAGCAACGACCTCAGGTACATTAAATGTTTGCTGAATACGAGAAACGATATTTTCTTCAAAACTTTTAAGTTTCCACTTTTTCCCGCCGAGGGAAGTTTTTCCGTCCAATAAGCGCATACGACATTTCCTTTCCGTTTTAGTACTGACTCTTTGAGTATAGGCAAAATTCACAGCCTCTTGCAAGTCCTTTTTAAAAAAATAATAAGCCTTGACAAAATTATTCTTTTTTTTATGCTGATGAATATGAAAAAAGAGGACATATACGAATGAACGAAAAAAAAGAACAAATGATGCCTCATGAATGGGCATTACAACTTGTAACACGAGGACGAATAAATCGTCTAAGAGATGTTTTTTCTTATTTAAAGTTGATTTTATCCTTGAAATACAGGAAGAAATCGCCTAAGATGGAAAAGTAATTTTAAATTCAAAGGAGATATAGAACTATGAAAAATATGATGGACATGATGGGAATGCTCAAAAAAGCACAAGCCGTTCAAAGCCAAATGGCAACCGTTCAAAATAAAATGGGAGCAACCGATTTTGTCGGAGAATCAGCCGGCGGTGCCGTTAAAATCACAGTCAACGGAAAATTGGAAGCAAAGAAAATTTCTCTGGATGCCTCTGTTGTTGATAAAGATGATATTGAAACATTGGAAGATTTGATTTTAGTTGCCATAAATAATGCTCGTGAAGCCGTTGAAGATGCTAATGCTAAAGCATTTGAGGGCATCAAAAAGAACTTAGACCTTCCTGATAACTTTGAACTTCCGTTCTAAACAGTAATATGCAATCTGCGTCCATTGAAGTTCTGATACAGTTGATGTCAAAACTGCCTGCGTTAGGGCCTCGCTCTTCCAGACGGGCAGTTTTGCATTTGCTCAAAAAAAAAGAGACTTTGATGGAACCGTTGATATCTGCTTTAACGGAAGTTTCTGAAACCATTAAGACCTGTTCCGTTTGCGGAAATTTAGATACGAACGAAATCTGTCATATCTGCTCAGATGTCGGCAGAATACATCATCAACTTTGTGTTGTTCAAGATGTGTCTGATTTATGGGCGTTGGAACGGGCAAATGTCTATCAGGGAATGTACCACGTTCTTGGCGGTGTTTTATCAGCATTGGACGGTATCGGTCCCGATGAACTTCAAATTTCTTCGCTTGTTTCTCGCATAAAAACAGGAGAGATACGGGAAGTTATCTTGGCTCTGCCTGCCACCGTAGACGGGCAAATGACAGCGCATTATCTGACAGATATTTTAGAAAAAACAGGCGTGACAATATCCGGTTTATCTCACGGCGTACCTATCGGAGGAGAATTGGATTATTTAGACGAAGGAACACTTCAAACCGCATTTAGAACAAGACGTCTCGTAAAGGAGTAAAGATGAATACACTTCAAGAAGCATTAGATAAATTAAACGCCTCACTGGACAGATTGGATTCTGTTGTTTCTGAGAAAATAGAAAGAGAAGCCTCTTTGAAAGAACAAGCACAAAAAATGACGGCGCTTGTCAATGAAACGTATCAACGAATAGATTCGGCAATCGCAAAATTGGAACAAGAAACGGAAAATGGCGACAGTCAGCTTTAAAATAGACGGACACACCTATAAAATCGCCTGCGCAGACGGAGGCGAACAGCATGTTCTTGAACTTGCGGAATATGTCAATCAAAAAGCAAAATTACTTAAAGGAAATAACGCCTTTATACCGGAGGGACAACTTCTTGCAATGATTACGATTCTTTTAGCAGAAGAAGTCGCTCAAAGCCGAAAAAACGAATCGGGAACAACAAAGCAACTCACTGAAAAAATTGATTTTTTTTCTGAGAAAATTTTAATGCTTGCAAACAAAATCCAAAAGAGTTAAACTGAAAGTATAGGCGCTGGCTTCTGGGTTCGTTAGAGCTACTTAACTCTTGGATCTATGAGTACAGAAAGGGGTCAGATGGGCTAGATGCGCTGTCTGATACTCAAATTAAGAGATTGCGGTCTAGAGGAAAGATCGCCGACGGCTTGAGAGGCCAGCCAAACAAACTTCCACCTTTTCTCAACCTGAGAGATGAATATTGCAGTCTGATGCTGAAGAAACGAAATACATCTTCATACCTTTATTGGTATAAGTTTCTACCGAAGACATCAGATGTTTTTTGTGATTTTACAATTTTCATTTAATTTTGAATAAATTATCCCATAAAAAATACTTCTTGATTTGGTATACATATTCGTATATGCTCTAACTTCAACAACAAGGAGTTATACAATGAATAAATTGCTTAAAACTTTTTTTCTTATCGGTTTAGTGACTGTTTCCTTCTCTGCTCAAGCGCAGGAAAATACAAACAAAAGCGAATTACGGGCTAATTTAAAAGATTTATCCTTTATCTTTGCCAACACGAAAGTCAATCACGCTCAAATGTATCAAGACAGCCAGGTTTCCGAACTTTCAGCGGATACTCAGATGCAACTGCTCGGAAAACTTGATTTTGCCTTAGAGTATGAAAGAGAAAAATTTCGCTGGGATAACAGTATTAAGATGGCCTACGGAAAAACAAAAATCAAGGAAGTAGACGGCGATGAAACAACCAACGAACCCGAAGACATTATCCTTTTTACAACGGATTATGCCCACAAAATGTGGAATATCCGAAATGCTGATGTCGGACCGTTTGTCAATATCGGATATGAAACGGAATTTACTAAAAATGACGATTCACCCAGAACTTCTCTTTCTCGTGGCAAAGCCGGTATCAAACTTTTCGGTGGTACGTATTTTGAAGATTTGTATACTGCGTTTGTTGAAGAGGCTGATTTTACCTATTCCAAAACGAATATGAAAAGTGCTTGGGAAATCGGATACCGCTTTAAAATTCCTGTTCGTGAAGGAGTTGCTTTTGTTTCCGAAGGGTACTATCGTGATTATTTTAAATATTCGGAAAAAAATGCCTCAGATTTAAAATATGACTTGAAACTTTTCGCTAAAATGGAAGTAGAACTTTATAAAAATCTGAACTTTGCTCCTTATTTTTCGTATAGACAAGCACAGTCCAGAGTGGCAGAAAAAACAGGTAGCAGTGTCATCATCGGCGTTGCAATCGGATATGGAAACTGTTTTGATTTATAATGGATAAAACACTCTTCCTTGCCCCGATGGCCGGTGTTACGGACACGCCTTTTCGTCAAATCATTCGTCTGTTTAAAACACCTCAAATGATTACGGAGATGATTGCCGTTGAAGGTCTTAAAAGAAACCACTACGGCACACTTAAAATGCTCCGGATTGAGGAAGAAAAAGACCTGATCGTCCAACTTGTCGGCGTAAAACCGGAAAGTTTTGTCTATGGAGCGCAAATGGCTGAAAACGTCGGTGCAATCGGTATAGACATCAATATGGGATGTCCTGTAAAAAAACTGATTACAAACGGCAGTGGTGCTGCGCTTATCAACAATCCTATGACGGCTCTCAAAATTGTAGAGAATGTTTCAAAAAACGTTTCTATTCCCGTTAGCGTAAAAACAAGATTAGGATGGGATAGCCCTCAAATTGATTCTCTTATCCACTTCACGCACGACTTGAAAAACGCCGGTGCTTGTCGTATTGCCATCCATGCACGAACCAAAGAACAGGGATATTCCGGAAAAGCCGACTGGCTCGCTTTAAAAAGAGTCTGCGAAGAATCGCCTATTCCCGTTATTATCGACGGAGATATCAGAGATACGGAATCTCTAAAACAAGCCCGACTGATTTCCGGTGGTTCTCTTTTTATGATTGGTCGGGGGTGTCTTGGACGTCCTTGGATTTTTGAAGAACTGGCAACAGGGGAAAAGCCTGATTTTAACGAACGAGAAATTGTTTTAACGCATTTTAATGCTCTTTTAAATTACTATGGAAAGAAAGGCATTTTTATCGCCAGAAAACATCTTGCATGGTATGCCAAAGGAAAAACAAATATGGCCGAATTTTGCAGAAGTGTTTTCAAAGAGACAAATCCTGATGTCGTTAGCGAAATGATAACGGAATTTTTCTGATACTATTTCGGAAACAAAACTGCCAACATCCCGAGTAGTAAGTCTTTTTACTTGAAAAAAAGATATTTTTATGTATAATAAATCTATGCATAAGAATTTACATCATTTGGTTAAAAAACTTAAAAAAAACATTCAGATGCCCTTTTACCTGCGTCCGTTTCGGAAGAGAGTAGAGGAAGCCATTGATATTCTTGCTCAAACACAGGCAGGAAAGGACTTACTGATGCATATCGGTGATGTACCAAAGGAAATAAACATAAGACTTCTTTCCTCTAATGATGCCGGTTCTTATAACGGTTCAACAAAAAAACTAACCTTAAATGGCGTTCTTCTTAAAAAATCGGAAAAGGAAAATCTTGTCTGTACCATGGGACATGAACTTTTTCATAAAATGCTTTATGAACAAAAAATGGGCCTTTATAAAAAGAAAATGTCACCCTCACAAATCATTACTTTGGAAATTTTAAATGAGGCTTCTGCAACGGCTTTTGAAAAAGCGCTTCTGATGGAAACCTTTCCGGAAAAAGCACGACAAGACCGTGATCTTTCTGTGGCCTTCCAAATTTTTGAAAAAACAAAAAAAGAAAACGGATTACAAACAGCACACAAAAAAACGCAAGCTTTTCTTGTCAAAGCCTTGCTTACGGAAGAACTTTTACCTGTTCGCTATTTTGACTGGCTCGGAAGTTATCTGCATTTAGCCTGTCTTTACACAAAATTTTCTTTTGTTCATGACGGAGACAGAGTTTCTTATGAGGGAAACCATAAATCCTATCAAACAATTTTAAATCGCTATACACAAATGTATCATCCCTTTTTAAAAGTCACGGATTTGGATAGAGACATCATTTCCTCTGATGAGGACGTGGAAAAGGATGTTCAACAATTTACAGACGCTATCCGTCGTTTCAAAACAGAACGCCCGAAAGGAGTTCCGGATACGAAACAAACTCGTATTCAGGCTATCATAAGGACAAGAGGTCTTGACAGGATATAATATCGGATATGATTGATACAACGTATTTCTTGGTTAAAAAACTGAAAAAAAGAATTAAAATGCCTTTTTACCTGCGCCCGTTTCGGAAGAGAGTAGAGGAAGCCATTGACATTCTTGCTCGTTCTCAAGCGGGAAAAAACTTACTCCGAAATATCAAAGACGCCCCAAAAGAAATTCAGGTAAAACTTCTCCCGTCAAGTGAATTAGGTTCTTACAGTTATTCAAAAAAAACATTGTCTTTAAACTGTCGCCTTCTTAGAAAAGATAAAAAAGAAGAACTTGCCTGTGTCATCGGACACGAACTTTTTCATAAAATGCTTTATGATCAAAAAATGGCGCTTTGTAAAAAGAGAACTTCTCCAAGTCAGTTTGTCAATTTAGAGCTTTTAAACGAAGCAGCCACAAAAGCCTTTGAAAAAACACTGATGATGGAGATATCTCCCGAAAAAGCCCGTCAGGACAGCTCTCTTTCCGAGTACTTTAAAATTTTTGAAAAAACAAAAAAAGAAAGCAACTTACAAATCGCACACAAAAAAACACAAGCACTTATTTTTAGAAACCTACTGACAGACGACACATCTTTTGAAACATTTTTTTGGTTTAAGGCTTATCGGAGGTCTGCTATTTGTCATGTGTTATCGTGTTTTGTCTATGAGGGTGACCGTATTTCTTATGAGGGGAATCATAAATCCTATCAGAATACTTTTTGTCGTTATATGCGAATGTACAGTCCTTTTTTAAAAACTGACGAATTAAGTACACAAATGACGGAACAAGGAAAAGATATACAGCGTCTGACCGACAAAATACATTACTTTAAAACAGAACGACCAAAAAAAATCCGTGACACACCGAAAAATAGACGTTTTTTTATTCTGAACAACTCTTTTTCCAGAGACTAAACATTTAATAGCATTGCAGTTGTTTTTGCCTCTTTGTTTTCGGGGAAATGCTTCAACCAGCCTTTTGCATAAACTTTTGCTTTTTCCTTATCCGTCCACTTTTTTAAAATTTCTGCTAATTGTTTATGAGGTTCTTTGAGCATTTTATCCAACGCTAAAACATTAAAAAACAATCCGACAGCCTCCTCATATTCCTCTAAATCCTTCAAAATCAAGCCTAAATTAAAACAAGCGCCTATATGTGAAGCGTTGACGGTTAAAACTTTACGGTACATTTCCAGTGCTTCCTGTGTTCGTCCCTGACGATACAATAGTCCGCCTAAATTATTGAGGGCGTTATCTAAATCAGGGCGACAACGCAAAGCGTCACGATAAGATTTTTCAGCGTCATTGTATCTTTTTAAACTTTCATAAACCAAACCGCTATGAAACATCGCAGGATAATAAAGACTATCAATGGACAATGCTTTTTCAAAACAGGAAAGTGCTTGTTCCACTTCATTTTTCATCAAATAACTTTCACCGAGTGCGTCAAAAAACGCAGGCGTTTCATCCAGTTCCACAGCCTTTTCAAAACAAGTTTTTGCCTCTTTAAAACAATGATTTTGCATATGGATTTTGCCAAGTTGATACCATCCCTCTTTAAAATCTGATTTTTCTTTTAATAACTTTTTCAGACGTCTGATTGCATTTTGTATTTCATTCTCTGCACAATCTAAAACTGCCAGATTTAACTCAAACCACTTTATATCTTCTGCTTTTTCTTTTCCTTCCTCAAAAGCCTTTCTGGCTTTAAAAAACGCCCCCCGTTTCATATAGAGATTTCCGAGGTTATTCAGTGCTTCCGGCATAGATTTTAGTTTTTTATAAATATTTTCTGCTTCATCTAAATGTCCGAGTTCCTGCTCTGCTACAGCAAGCGAATATAAGTAGTCCTTATTTTCTCTGTCTAAATCATGTGCTTTAAAAAGAAGATGGGAAGCAGATTCATATGCCCCTCTATCCAAGGCAATCAAGCCCAAAAAATACAAAACAGGTGCATTTTCACCATCTAACTGTTCCAATTGACGAAACAATTTTTCTGCGACACCTATTTCTCCTTCAGCGTACGCATTGACCGCTTTATTGAAAATAATTTCTATGGACATTTTCTTTTTTTTCCTTTATATCTCTATTCAAGAAAGAAGTATATAAGTTTTTAACCATGAATGACAATATAAATTTTAAAAGAATTGAAAAAGAATTAGAACAACATCCTGTCGTTCTGTTTATGAACGGAACGCCGATGTTTCCCTTAGACTGTCATAGTGCCGTTGCCGGTCAGTTTTTGGATTTTTATAAAATTAAATATACTTTTTTTGATGTTTCTGTTGAGCCTTCTTTAAATGAAGATTTATCGGCTTATTCAGGTACAATCACACTTCCGCAACTTTATATCAATAAAAAACTGGTCGCCTCCGGTAACGATATTCGTCATTTTTTTATGTCTGACGAACTTCAAAATACCATAAAATGTAACAAAACGTTATAATTGTTGATTTGTTTTTTTTAGCAAAATTGCATATAACTTATCCCAGAATTAAACTTATGAAGGGAAAATTATGTCTGATATAAATAAAAAAGCAATTACTGATTTGGCAGATCTCCTGAAAAAATTAGACTTGGGAGAAATTGAGTATAAAGCCGATGATTTTCAAGTTAAAATCGTTGCCAAAGGAATGAACATGCCGACACCGGCTCCTGTTGTCCCTGTCCAAACAGCACCTGCTTGCGAACCATGTCAACCGACGAAAAAAGAAATGCCGAAAAAAACTGTCAACTCCCCGATGGTCGGTGTTGTTTATTTGGCTCCGGATCCGGATGAAGCGCCCTTTGTTTCTCTTGGCGCTACCGTTCGCAAAGGACAGACTTTGTGTTTGATTGAAGCGATGAAAACCTTTAACCCGATTAAAGCAACAGCCGATGGGAAAATCGCCGAGATTTTAGTTGAATCAGGAACACCTGTTGAGTTTAATCAGCCTTTATTTGTCTTGGAATAAAAAATGTTTGATAAAGTTTTAATTGCCAATCGTGGAGAAATTGCCCTTCGTATCCATAGAGCCTGTAAAGAAATGGGCATTAAAACTGTCGCCGTTCATTCAACGGCAGATGCCGATGCCATGCATGTCCGTTTGGCAGATGAAGCCATTTGTATCGGTCCTCCAAGCCCGAAAGATTCCTATTTAAACAAAGCGGCTATTATCAGTGCTGCTCTTATTTCCGGAGCAGACGCCATTCACCCAGGCTATGGTTTTTTATCCGAAAATGCCGATTTTGCGGAAATGGTAGAGGCGCACGGAATAACTTTTATCGGACCTAAGCCTAAATTCATTCGTTTGATGGGAGATAAAATCAACGCCAAAAGAACGGCAGTTGAAGCAGGACTTCCCGTCATCCCCGGCTCCGAAAAGGACTTAGATTCTTTTGATAAAGCCGTTAAAACAGCAAATAAAATCGGGTATCCGATTGTATTTAAAGCTGTTTCAGGCGGTGGGGGAAAGGGAATGAAAGTTGCCAATAATGAAACCGAATTGCATGAGGCTTTCAGAACGGCTCAGTTAGAAGCAGGTAATGCTTTTGCCGATGCTCGCCTTTATATGGAAAAATATCTGCAGACTCCTCGCCATATTGAAGTACAGATTTTAGCAGACAATTACGGAAATGTTGTCTGTTTAGGCGAACGGGATTGTTCTATTCAACGCAATCACCAAAAAGTCATTGAAGAGACCCCCTCTCCTGCCCTCAATAAAGAGATGCGTATTGCCATTCAGGAAAAAGTTTCTAAGGCTATTCAAAAAATCGGCTATAACAATGTCGGAACAATTGAGTTTCTTTTTGAAAACGGCGAATTTTACTTCCTTGAAATGAATACCCGTTTACAGGTAGAACACCCTGTAACAGAAATGGTAACAGGAATTGACGTTGTCCGTGAACAAATTCGTTTGGCAGCAGGAATGCCTTTAGGATATACACAAAAAGACATTGTCACAAAAGGTCATGCCATTGAATGTCGTATCAACGCCGAAAATTCGGAAACATTCATTCCTTGTGCCGGTAAAATCGGCTGTTGGCATACCCCGGGCGGTCTTTGGACACGGGTGGACAGCGCCATGTTCGCCGGTTATAACATTCCGCCTTTTTACGACAGTTTAATTGCGAAACTCGTTGTTTACGGGACGACAAGAAATGCAACATTGATGCGCTTAAAAAGAGCCCTCAACGAATTTGTGATTGAAGGTATTGAGAACACCATTCCTCTTCACCAGAAACTGATAGAAAATCAGGAATTCGTCAACGGAGAGTATCATATTCATTGGTTAAATGAATTATTAAAGAAAGAATAGTTTTTTTCATAACATACTATATTTTTTCATTTTCAAAGCGGATAGAACTTGATTTTCTTCCGCTTTTTTCCTTTATAAATAACGGAGGAAATTTAAATGAAAATAAAAAGCGCATTTTTTGCAGGTGGTTCTTTTTGGAATCTTCAAGAGGCATTTGACGCAATAGACGGTGTCTGTTTCAGTATTGTCGGATATATGGGAGGAACAAGCACCTATCCGAATTATGATGAAGTTATGAATGAAAAAACAGGACACGTCCAAGCCCTTAAAGTCATTTATAATCAGGGTATTATTTCATATTCTGAACTGGTCAATCGCTTTTTTCTACTGCATAATCCTACCAGTTTTAACAGACAAGGTCCTGATTACGGAGAACAATTCCGTTCAGTCATTTTTTATCAGACAGATGAAGAAAAAAAGACAGCCGAACGCATTCGTGCTCATTATGAAAAACATAATATTTATAACGCTCATATTCTAACGCAAATCACAAGAGCCGAGATATTTTATCCGGCAGAAGAGCATCATCAAAAATTTTTTGAAAAAAGAGCGTCTTACTTTGGCTTAAATTGAGCCATATAAAGTGTCCGATAGGCACCTTCTTCTTTTTCCAACAACTCTTCATGCGTTCCTTCTTCCACAATACGCCCTTCATTGATAACGACAATTTTATCAGCATTTTGAATTGTTGAAAGACGGTGTGCAATAACCATCACCGTTCTATCTTTCATTAAATTGTCAATAGCCTTTTGAACAATGGCTTCTGATTTATTATCCAGTGCAGAAGTTGCCTCATCCAAAATAACAATCGGTGCATTTTTAATAAAGGCTCTGGCAATAGCCACACGCTGTTTTTGTACGCCGGAAAGAAGCGTTCCTCTCTCGCCGATATTCGTATCCAATCCGTTGGGTAAATCACGCACAAACTCATCCAAACAGGCACTCTTTAACGCCTGTTCAATTTCTTCGTCCGTTGCATCTTGTTTTCCTAAAAGAATATTTTCACGAATAGTACCTGAAAACAGGAAATTATCCTGAAAAACAACTGCAATTTGATTATGTAGAGATTCAAGCGTTAAATCACGAACGTCATTTCCGTCAATTTTAATCGCCCCGATTGATACATCATAAAAACGAGGAACAAGATTGACCGTCGTTGTTTTTCCACCACCGGAATTACCGACAAAAGCAACTGTTTTTCCTTTTGGAATGGAGAGATTGATATTTTCAAGAACGTTCTTGCCTTCTTTATACGCAAAAGTCACATTTTCAAATGTAATTCCTTTCTTAACGCCTGAAATAACTTTTGCATCTTTTTTGTCTTTTAAAGTCGGTTCACGTTCCAAAATTTCAAAGATACGCTCAATTGCCAAAAAAGAAAGTTGAACGGCACTGAAATTCTTACCGATATTCTTTATCGGATTATAAAGCATCAACATCGCCGTCATAAAGGATACAAAACTACCACTTGTAATCGTACTATCCATAATCAGCACACTACCGAACCAAATAACACCGGCGATACCCAAAGAAATAATAACATGCATCATCGGAGAAAGCCAAGCCGTTCTTTGTGTCTGTTTAATTGTTAAACGAAATAAACTTTTTAAAACACGGTTAAATTTTCCCTTTTGATAACCCTCCAAATTATAGGCTGTTATTGTTTTATTTCCCAAACAACTCTCATTCAAAACCGTCAAGGCTTCCCCACCTGCAAAGACAATTTCCTTTGCAAGTGCTTTAATCTTTTTTCTGATTTTCGTCAGAGGGTACAGAGAAATCATCAGAACACCGATTGCAATAATTGCCAATTGCCAAGAGTTATAAAGAAGCACACCTATCAGCGATAAAGAGGAGAAAAGTCTTGACGTAAATGTCTTTATGTTGTTTAAAAGCCCTGAACATGCCTGTGTCGGATCTGCATCAAAACGATAGGCTATATTTCCGGAAGAATTCGCATCAAAATAGGACGGTTCAAACTCTAACAACTTGTCATACAACTTAGCTTTAAGCCCCATAGTTATCTTAGCGCCGACCCATGTATTAAGATAGGTTGCACCATACTCCAACCCACTTTGAATCAATGTAAACAAAATGATGAGTACGGGAATATAATAAGGTGACTGAATACTTTTATCCACCACGACCAAATCCATATAGGGTTTCAAAGACAGTGCAATAACGGCATCTAACGATCCGATCGGAATCGTTATAAATATCGCAAGCAAAGCCTTAAACCAATGAGGCTTTATAAAGGGCCACATACGCTTATAGGATTGTACTGAGGGAGCTTTTTTTAATTTTTCAAACATTTTTATTCCACATTTAAGCGTTTCATAACTCGCTCTTTTCCCATTACCTGCATAACAGCATGAAGATCAGGCGACTGTTCCTTTCCGGTCACAAATATACGCAAAACTTTTGCCACATCTGCCACAGACCCCTTATACTCATCCGGATTGACCTTATAAACTTTCATGTCCGTTGCATAACCGTTTTTGGCGGCGACCTGCTTGACCTTATCAAACCAAACGTCTTTGTCGTCATTTTCATCATAAATGCCTTTAAAGTCATTTAAGATATTTGTAATTTCGGCAACCGGCATAGGAGATAAAGCCTTATAGGCTTCGCCTGTTGTCTGTGTAAAGAGGTTATCAAAGAAGAAAGAAACCATTTCTTTCATATCTTTCCAAATTGTCATATCTTTACGAACCTTCTTAACGCCTTCACGCTCTATACTCAAAATAGAAATCATATATTCCTTATTAGCTTCCATCATTTTTGCAAACGGAACATCATATTTATCCATCCACTCTTTTGCCAATTCGTAGACCTCTTTAGCACTCATCCGACCGATAACATCACGGCTGATACTGTTGAGTTTAACAAAATCAAACAAGGCACCGCTGGCATTGAGTTTTTTCATATTAAACGGAAACTCACGATAATCAGTTGTCGGATTTTGACGACGCCAATCTTCAAAATTAGAATTAGCAATATTCATCAGATACTCTAAAAC
>JAFQJY010000032.1 GCA_017414845.1 Alphaproteobacteria bacterium
GAACTTATCAAAAAGCAGGAGGAAGTCCATTATGAAACTGTTTAAAACAGATGACTTTTCTGTCAAAAATGATGTTGCACGTCATTTTGCTCAGTGTTTTAAAACACCCAGCGGACGACAAGTTCTCTCCTACCTGCATCAGATAACGACAAAACGTGCGCTTCCCCCATCAGCAACGGAAGCAGAACTCAGGGCTTTGGAAGCCTCCAGAGCCCTTGTATTGCGGATTGACCGCCTTATAGAAGAATCTTCACTTTAAAAAAGGAGTTATAACAATGAGTGATAATTTAATGATTGACATTCCCGAAAAATTCAAAGACGAAAACGGCAATTTAAATACGGACGCCTTGTTAAAGTCCTATTTAGCATTGGAAAAAAAGATGTCCGGCAGTATTCAAAAACCTTCGGAAAATGCTACGGAAGAAGAAAAAAATGCTTTTTTCAATGCCATCGGTCGTCCTCAAACGCCGGAAGAATATCAAATCAACATTTCGCACGCACTTCTCGGGATTGATCCGGAAGTCAACAGCGAACTGCACAATTTAGGATTTACAAATGCGCAGGTTCAAAAAGTGTATGACCTGGCAGAACAAAAAATTCTACCGATTATAGAAGATTTAGCAGCCGATTATGAAGCCGACAGACAAAAAGCACATCTTATTTCTCATTTTGGTTCGGAACAAAAATGGAATGAAGTTTCTTCGCAAATTTTATCTTGGGCAAAACAAAATGTTGCAGAACCTCTTTTAGATGCCCTCTCTACCACTTACGACGGCATTATGGCTCTTTATTCAATGATGCAACAGACAGAACCCTCTGTTTTGTCGCAAACTTCCGGAGGAGATATACCACTTGATGAAGAAGGGCTTAAAAAACTAATGCTGGACCCGAGATACTGGAAAGAGCAAAACCCTGAATTGCTTAAAAAAGTAGCTGACGGATTTGCTCGTCTTTACCCCAGTCGCCGTTAAAAGACAATCTTTCAAAGACCTTTTGACTTTAAAGAAAAAGCGGTTTTACCGGAACTTTTTCAAATCTATTTAAACATTTAACATATAAAGGAGATTTTTATGACAAACACAATTGATGATTCTTTTATTAAACATTTTCAGGCAGAAATTGCAACAGCCTATCAACAGGCCGGTTCAAAGTTAAAACCGACCGTTCGTGTTAAATCAGGCATCAAAGGTGAATCAACGACTTTCCAAGTTATCGGAACAGGAACTGCCTCAACGAAAGAACGAGGCGCAACAGTTCCTTTGATGGAAGTTTCTCATACACCGGTTGAGTGTGTTTTGACAGACTATTATGCCGGCGAATGGATTGATTCGTTAGATGAACTGAAAATCGGGCATGATGAACGTAAAGCCGTTGCACAGGCAGGTGCCTATGCTCTCGGTCGTAAAACAGACGATTTGATTATATCTGCACTCAATACGACAACGAATGCAGCAACGACTTCTGCATCCGAACTGTCCTTAGATTTAATCTTAAATGCTTTCGGTCAACTCAATAATGCCAATGTCCCTGATGACAACGAACGCTATGCCCTTTTAGGTCCGGATCAGTGGAATGCACTCCTTTCTTTACCTGAATTTTCAAGTTGCGAGTATATCGGCGAAAAAGGCCCGTTTGTATCAGGCTGTGAAACACGCAGATGGCTCGGCATCAACTGGATTATGCATACGGGTTTACCGAAAGAAGGCGATGCACATACCTGCTACCTGTACCACAAAAACGCTGTTGGTTTGGGCATAGGTATGGACATCACGACAGATATTACATGGCATGGTGACTATGCTGCTCATTTTGTCAACAATATGATGAGTATGGGTGCTTGCCTGATTGATGAAAACGGCGTCATCAAAATGACGATTTCAGACTAAATATCACATATCGTAAACCTTAAAGGAGGCTTTAAAAAGCCTCCTTTTCTTTTAGAAAGGAGACAACATGAGTTTTTATAATGTCATTTCAACCTGTGCCAGAGCGCTCATAAAAGTCGGAGCAAAAGCCATTACTTCTTTTTCGGACGGGACAGCCGAAGCAGAAGTTGCTTTTCACCTTTATGACAGTAGCCGAGATGCCCTTTTATCCAGTCATCCTTGGAGTTTTGCAACAACACAGAAAAAACTTTCCCGTCTTGTGAAAAAACCCTATGCCGATTTTGAATACGCCTATCAATTGCCCAGAGATTTTCTGCGTGCCATTTCGGCAGGAACAGGACGACGTGGACAAGGCATTCTTTACCGTATTACGGAAAATCAACTTCACACAAATGCCAAAGAAGTTATGCTGACGTATATTTTCCGTGCCGAAGAAGATGATTTCCCGCCGTTTTTTACAGACTTGCTTGTCAGTAAGTTAGCGGCAGAATTTTGTCTTCCCCTCACGGAAAGCGCCAGTCGGGCAGAGTTTTTAAACAAAGCCTTTGATTCGGCTTTTCAAAAAGCAAAACTGATAGACGCACAACAGGATTTTCCGACAACCATTACGGATTTTCCGCTTATTTCTGCGAGGAGTTAGGTTATGAGTATCCTATCTACACATAAAACAAACTTTTCATCAGGAGAAGTTTCTCTTGACGTTTTAGGAAGAACGGACCTGACAGCCTATGAAAACGGAGCGCTTACTTTAAAAAATGTTTTCATAGATCCTATCGGAGGTATCAGCCGTCGTGCAGGACTGCGCTATATAGCAACGACAGATGGTGCCATACGTTTAATTCCGTTTTCGTTTAACACATCACAAACTTATTTGCTTGTCTTATCCGACTACACAATGGACGTCTATAAAAACGAGGAAAAAACAGCCACGCTTGCCACCCCTTGGAGTGCATCTGAAATCCCGTTTTTATCATGGACACAAAGTGCTGACACTTTACTTGTTGTTCATCCGGATATTGCCCCTTGCAAAATCACACGAACCTCTGATGTCAGTTGGAGTATTTCCCTTTGGTCTTATGAGATGAGTGAGGATAAAACAAGTCTTTTAATGCCGTTTGAAAGTTTTCACGACGGAACGATTCTGATGACACCGACGGGAACGACGGGAGACATTCAACTCAACACCTCTTCTGCCTATTTTAAACCGGAACATCAAGGCGTTCGCTTTCGTCTCAACAATGGAGAAGCAGAAATAACGACCGTTGTTTCTGATGTACAGGTATTGGCAAACGTCAAGAAAAAATTAGACGATACGACTGCTTCTACCACCTTTACGGAACAGGCATTTTCACCGGCCCGAGGCTATCCGACAAGCGTCACATTTTATCAGGGACGTTTAGTCTTAGGCGGCTCTCGGGA